>JAKBQO010000213.1 GCA_021835185.1 Thermoplasmata archaeon | reverse complement strand
TGCTATGGGTTGAGTTTCCCATTTCTTGTGGAAGCAATTGAGACTATATCTGAAGCATGTCCAAGCACAGCACTTGTCCTTGATGGGGCATTGACACTGTTTGCCGAGCCATTAATAATGTTTGGAAGCGATGAATTAAATAAAAAATATTTGACGGAAATAGCCAAAAACGGGGCGGTAGGCGGCCTTGCCATAACAGAGCCAGGATCAGGGAGCGATGCTGCTTCGATCTCCACAAAGGCCGAAAAATGCAGCGGCGGATATAAAATCACTGGTACAAAGACATTTATTTCAAATGGCAGGATAGCAAAATTTTTTGTGATGGATGCATCAACAGATATATCAAAAGGGTATAAAGGAATTACAACATTTGTAGTTGACGGAAATGCTCCCGGGTTGGAGATAAGCCGGGATATACACAAGATGGGAATAAGGGGTTCAAGTACAGTTGAACTGAATTTCCATGAAGTTTTCGTTCCAGATTCAAACATAGTTGGAGAATACAATAAAGGTTTTTCAGTAATAATGGACACACTGGATGCTGGAAGGATAGGCATAGCAGCACAGGCACTGGGAATAGCTAAATCTGCATTCCATGAAGCTCTTGAATATATAAATACCAGAAAACAGTTCAATAAAAAAATTATAGATTTTCAGGGAATACAGTTTATGATTGCTGAAATGGAAAGTCGGATAAAGGCATCAGAACTCCTTATCAGGGAAGCAGCAGAAAAATGGCAGAACCATGAGAATACGGTGGAACTTTCCTCAATTGCCAAGATGTATGCATCCGACACCGCAGTATATGTTGCAGAAAGATCACTTCAATTATTCGGAGGCTATGGTTATACAACTGATTTCAATGCGGAAAGGCATATGCGTGATGCAAAAATAACACAGATATACGAGGGAACCAACGAAATTCAGAAAATTATAATATCCCGGGAAATTATGAAAAACTTATAAAGTTTTTATATTGCAGAAACATTGAAGTATAATGTTAATAGGGCAAAAAATTGATTTTTTATATAAGGAACAGGAATATACAGGAACCTATATCAGTTCCAATGAAAATACAATAACAGTTAAACTTGAAAGTGGTTACAATATAACGATGAACCGTAAAGATATCACAATCAGGAAAGAGTACAAAATAGAAGAGAACCCAATCCAAAAATCAGTTTCTGAAAATGGTGGTTGTGGAGATAGCGGAATATGCATACTTACAACCGGGGGAACCATAGGTAGCTCAGTTGATTACAAGACTGGAGCAGTAAAACCGGTCAAGGACATATCATACCTGTACAACTATGTCCCAAATATCAGTCAATTTAAACTGTATCATGAGAATATAGACAATATCCTCAGCGAAAATGTGAATGCCGAAAAATGGATAAAATTCGCAAGAAAGGCCAGGGACGCAATGAAAAATGAAAATTCGGTCATTATATTCCATGGCACTGATACCATGCAGTACTCTGCATCTGCCCTGTCATTTATGTTCGAAGAACAGACAAAGCCGATTATATTCACCGGCAGCCAGAGAAGCTCAGACCGCCCAAGCAGCGATGCATTCCTTAACATAGAAGGGTCAATACATTTCGCTTCAATGGATTTCGGAGAAGTTGGCATAGCAATGCATTCTGGCACATCTGATGATTCTGTTTCACTTCACCGTGCAACAAGAACGAGGAAAATGCATACAAGCCGCCGCGATGCTTTCCTGTCCATAGATGAGTCAACTATGGCATTATATACACATGGTTCGGTAAATAAAAAGGCAAAAATGGGAAAAGGGTCGGAAAATATTGTTCTTAAGGATCGCCTTGACACGAATATTGGTTTAATATACTTTTATCCCGGAATGAGGGAAGAAGATTTCTATAATTTATCTTATAACAAAAAAGCAGTAATCATTCTTGGCACCGGACTCGGGCATACATCCGGAGAAATTATAAGTGTGATAAGGAAGTTGTCAAAGGAAACAGCCTTTTTCATGACCTCTCAGTGCATATACGGCAATGTAAATATGAATGTTTACTCCACAGGTCGGGAACTGATGAAAGCTGGCACAATCCCCCTGGGAAATATGCTTGCAGAAACTGCAATGGTCAAAGCCATGTATCTTGCTGCAAACTATCCAGATGATTTTGTTGAATTGATGCAAAAAAATCTGAGGGGAGAGTTAGAGGATGTATTAAAGTCAAATGCCCCAGGCTCACACAGGGAGCCTGTTCCGTGAGGAACAACGCAAGAATTGATTAGGGGCTTGGAAAATATGGTGAAAAACATGAAAGAAAGGCAGAAGTTAGATTGGAGAAATACATGTACATTCAGGAATGCTCCATATGGAAAATCAACCATTATAAAAGGAGGAGAAGAGAATATGGATATAAGCATGAAAAAGGTTAAACTGGTAAAATACGGTGAGGGATTAATGAGTACTACACAATTCCTCACCACGCTTTCGCATGGAATCTCACTGGAGGGTGTAAGATGAAAATAGGTCTTGAAATACATTTCCAATTAAACGGAAATAAACTGTTCTGTTCATGCAGCACCGAAGGAAAAGACACAAAGGATTATTTCAGGAGGAAACTAACTCCGGTTATGGGAGAAATGGGCAGGGTTGATACTGCCGTTGAGTATGAAACCATCAGAAACAGGGATTTTTTATACCGTATAAGTACAAACTCATGCCTTGTAGAAAACGATGAAGACCCACCCCATTTCGCTGACCTCAATGCATTAAAAACCGCTCTAGCAATTTCCAAAGCCCTGAATTGTAACATCCTTGACTATGTATCATTTATGAGAAAAATAGTTGTTGATGGGTC
>JAKBQO010000021.1 GCA_021835185.1 Thermoplasmata archaeon | reverse complement strand
CTTGAACGTGCCAAAGAAAGAAATTTACGCAACAATAAATAATATGGTGTTTCTTGCTATCTGGAAGTCTTAGGCGATATAAATGTAAACAGATATAGTTGGGTTCCATAACATTCTGTTTAAAGGGAGGATAAAGTACATAACAACTACAGAGAAATAAATTTAGTTAGACCTCCATCGATTTCGCTGCTTAACTTAATCACCAGTGAAAAATTGCGGGTGCAGGCACCTATTAACAATTATTAAATATAATTTCAATATGGCAATCTATATGGACGAATACAGGACAACGAAGATATGCCCACAATGCGGATCACTGAGAATTAACTGGATTGCAGGGGGCATCGCAGGGCCAGTATACAAATGCGAGGAATGCAATTATGTTGGTGTTTTCGTACTTGAAGTCAAGCTTAAAGACCTGGAAAAATTCCAGAAAGAAATAAGGGAAGGAAAGAAGTAGGGGAATATATGATTTTGCTTCTTGATGGAACTTCTGACTCAAGGAAACTGGGTTCAGAACTTGTATCTGATGGCTATTCGATAATAGCCACTGCAACCACAGAGGAAGGTGCAGAAAAGTTAAAAAAGGAAAATATTCAGGCAATTCAAGGAAAACTTGATTATGAAACCATTATTTCAAAATGCAGGGAACTTTATATAAATGCCATAATAGATGGGTCACACCCATATGCAGATGCAATGCATGAAAATGCAATAAATGCATCCATAAAACTTGGAATTCCACTTATCAGATTTGAAAGGGAAATGGTGAAAATAAAAAGTAACAGGATCATATACGCAGATAATTATGAAAAAGCTGTGGCTCTCGCCGGAAAAATAGGCAAAAATATTTTTGTGACCACCGGGGTAAGAAATATAGCAAATTATAAGGTGCTTCTTGAGAGCCATAATGTCTATTTCCGCGTTCTTCCTGACCCGGATGGAATAAAAGCATTAATTGATATGGGTGTAAGAAGAGCCAGTATTGTTGCAATGGAGGGAAACTTTACAGAAAGCCTGGACAGGGCAATAATGGAATATTATGAAATTGACACAGTTATTACAAAGGATAGTGGCTTCAATGCTGAACCTAAAATTCTGGCAGCCCTTTCCCTTGGAATTAATATAATAATTATTTCCAGGAAAAACTATAGCTGGGAGAATACAGGGCATACAACATTAGAAATAACAAAGATTTTAAATCATTATGGAATAAAATAGGATATGTCCAGTACTTTTAGCCCGGCAGAAATTTACAGAAGGAGCTTTACCTTTATAAAGGAAAATATGGGGCTTGACAACTCCCTTAAATCCAGTATAATTACCCGTGTTGTGCATGCCACTGCAGATTTTGAAATTGGAAAATCCATGGTATTCTCATCATCATTTGAGGATTCTTTATCTGCAATTGAGAATGGAACTATGGTCATTGCAGATATAAATATGGTTATGTCCGGAATTTCAAGATATAACAATAAAAAATGCTACATTGGGGATAAAGATATTGCAATGGAAGCAAAACGTACCGGAATTTCAAGGTCGTACCTGTCTATGTCCAGAGCCTGCAGGGATAATCCTGAAGCCGTATATGTTATAGGCGATGCTCCCACTGCACTGGAAGCATTGATTGATTCCATTGATGCTGGCATATGCTTTCCCAGGCTTGTTATCGGTGTTCCGGTGGGATTTGTCTCCGCCCTTGAAATGAAATCCAGATTGCTGGCATTTCAGGGAAACTTTATTACAAATTTAAGCAATAAGGGGGGGTCTGCAGTGGCAGCTTCCATATTTAATGCAATGGTCGTGTATTTACATGTATATTGAAAATCCTGACAGGACAAACTTGAGGTACGGTTATACCACCGGAGCCTGTGCAACGGCTGCTACCAGGGCAGCATTGATCATGATGGTTACAGGGAAAACTGTTGATTATGTTGAGATTAACCTGCCGGCTAAAAAAACTGCCCGCTTTTTAATTGAAAATCCCGAAATATATGAAAATTATTGCATAGCATCGGTAAAGAAAGATGGGGGGGATGACCCGGACGTTACCACAGGCCTGTATATTTATTCCAGAGTTGAATATTCAGAAAAACCAGGTATAGAAATTACCGGTGGTAATGGTGTTGGAGTAGTAACCAAAGAGGGACTGCCAATAAAGCCCGGAAATCCAGCAATAAATCCTGTTCCGCTTAAAATGCTCCGTGCTGCAGCCACAGAAGTGCTGGAGTCCTATGGAATTCGACATGGGCTGAAAATCACAATATCCGTGCCCGGTGGCGCTGAAGTAGCAAAGAAAACATGCAACCCTAAGCTTGGAATTCTTGGAGGAATTTCTATACTGGGCACCAGGGGCATAGTGATACCGTTCTCTGATTCTTCATGGAAAGCCTCAATAGTGCTGGGAATCAGGGTTGCTTCCCGCCTGGGTATGGATACTCTCGTTTTCAGCACAGGTGGAAGAAGTGATACTGCAGTGCATAAAATGTTCCCGGATTTTAAGGAAGAACAGTTCATAGAAATCGGTGATTTCCTTGGCTTTTCTGTAAAACGGGCGGTGGACACAGGAATCAGGAATCTTATAATTGCAGGAATGCCCGGAAAAATATCAAAACTGGCAGATAACAATATGGACCTTCATTCTTCAAAGAGTTCCGTCAATTTTGATTTTCTGGCATCTATCGGGAAAAAAATAGGATACCCGGATGAAATTATTTCCAGAATAAGCCATGCAAATACTGTATTGAATGTAATGGAGATAATAAACTATGATAGTATATTCCTGGATGCCATTAAGGAAAGATCCATAGAAAACATCAATCAAATTACAGGAAACAAAATTAAAGTAGATATAGAAATTATAAAAAATGAATATTGATAATTTAAAAAAATATTAGTATTCGCCCTCAACATCCACTTCTTTTGTGGTGTCAAGCAACGCATCGGCAGATATTAAAGCTTCTTTCGGTGCACTCTTTAATCCTATCACGAAGAATATTGCAGCATATATTGCAAGAACCACATAGTCAAATGGATATGCTATTATGTTCAACCCTCCGGTTGGTGTTCCGCCTACATAGGAGAGGATTATCATTCCTGCTATGTATACAGGTATCCAAACAGAGTTGCGAATATTCAGTCCCATAAAATGCTTTCTGCTGGCCTGGTATATGAATACAACTGAACCTGCAAGCACGGCGCCAAGTGCGTAAAGTGTTGTTGGGAATGTTGCCCAGTAGATTAAGAAAGTTGCAACTTCAAATGAGACAAAGGCCCATGCCATAGGGTGCGGGATTTTAAATGGCCTTTCCACATTTGGATACAATCTTCTCAGTACAGGAAGTGAAATTGATGCCACCGCAAAGTTTGCCACTGCCGCGACTACCACGAAATCAACGAGTGCATACCATGAAGGCAACGGAAGAAGGAATATAATTGCTAGGACCAGTGCGAGTATCAATGCAAAGTAAGGTGCACCGTGTTTTGTTGTTTTTCTAAATCCTTTAGGCAGTGCATCCTCTTCTGAATACCCAAATATAATTCTGCTTGCTCCTGTCAGGTATACTCCAAGGGTGCCTCCAGGCGAGAATATGGCAAATAAGAAGAATACAACTACCATTCCACCAAGGAGGTCTGCTTCAGCTACGGTCATTCCTGGAATTATATTAGCATGTATAATAGAGGAAAGTGGAGATCCCAGGGCCGCTACAAAACTCCAATCTCCTGTCTGTATTCCAAATCCTGCCCAGCTAACTGTCCCTACTATTACCACTGCCATTGCAATATATAAAAGTGATTGTACTGCCAGTACTGTTCCTATAATTTTAGGCATTGTCTTGCCCGGGTTTTTCACTTCCCCTGCCATATCAGCTACCTGCCTGTAACCGCCAAAGGAAAATAATATTCCAGAGGCAGGGATTGCGATGAATAAACCGCCAACTGATGGCATGAATCCAGCAAATCCTCCTGCACTGCTCGCTCCTACGAGGCCAGATGTGAAATTGCCCCAGTGCCATATAAACATTGGAAGTATTACGATAAACGCAACAACTACCCCAATCTTTACCCATGTTAGAACTTTATTGAATTTTCCGAATCTGGCAATGCCCACCATATTCAATGCAAAGAATCCCAGCAGAAGCAGAATTGCCAGCAGTATTCCATAGCCTGTAAGGACTCCCGTTGTGGAATCATACAGGAATGGGAAATATAAAGATGCATATGTTGATACTGCAACAGCTTCTATAGCAGGTATTGTTGCAGCCCAGATAAGAAGCCCCCAACCTGACATAAATCCTCCATATGAACCGTATGAGTAATATGCTACCCTTGCACTTATACCCGATCTGGGAAACATTGCTGCATATTCAGCAAATGGAAGTGTTACCAGGATAATGAAAATCGCGGCAATAATCCATGATATTATAATTGCGGGGCCAGCATATCCTGTTCCACCTGCAGCTGCGAATAGTATACCGGAACCTACTGCTCCGCCCACTCCAAACATAATGGCTTCATGTGTGCTCATTCCCCGTCTCATTCCAGTTTTGGTACGCTTTCCCAAAACTTTATTATCTACATCTTGCATAACAATAGATACAGGGAGCTTATTTAATACTTTCGTCAAAATTATGAATTTCGTTATTTTTTTTATAAAAATGAAATTAATTTCGACATACATAAAATCATTGATAAATACTCAAAGATTTTTTCATATAAAATTTACATATTTATACATTGTATCATAGTATAGAGATAAATTTATTCTGCAAATAATTCGAAAGCCCATAATAGATATGAGTAATATTATTTATATAGTGTAAAAATATGAGTTATAATGACCGTATTAAGCCAGGCTGACTATGAGCGGTTTACGTGGAAACACCGAAAAGTATTATTTTCCTATGGGGTAACGGTGATTATAATAAAAATCGCTACAGGATATTTGAATCTGAAAATTGGCATAGGCCTAAATGATACTTTAACGGTACTTGCTATAGCCGGGTTCCTGTTCCTGGTTGAATTGGTCTTACTTTATAATTATAAAAAATCTATAGAAAAAATGAATAGGGAATTATAAATATGGCTTAAAGCCCATCTATAATTTTCACAAGCGAGTCACCAAATTCCTTTGTCCCCATTGCCGGAACATCAAAGAATTTAGCAAGGTCCTTTGTGACTTTCTTTGTCTCTATAGCTTCCCCTATAGCTTTTTCTATCACATCAAATGCTTCGTGCCAGTTCAGGTATTTAATCATAAGCTGCGCTCCTCTTATCAATCCCAGCGGGTCTGCTACATTCTGCCCTGCATATTTCGGTGCGGTTCCATGCACTGCTTCAAACATTCCTGCATCGTCTCCAACATTTGCGCCGCCTAGAGTCCCGATATTTCCTATTAATGCACCTGCTGCATCAGAAATATAATCCCCATCTATATTTGGAGCTAATATCACTTCATAGTTTTCAGGCCTTGTTATTATCTGCTGGAACATATTATCAGCTATCATGTCATTTACAAGTATTTTACTTGAATCATCGGTTGATGTATAATTGCCGAATTCGTTTTGAAGGGTTTCGTATGCCCATTCCCTGAATGCACCTTCAGTATATTTCATTACATTTCCCTTATGCATTATGGTGATCTTCTTTTTGTTGTTTTCAATTGCAAATTTTGCAGCTGCCCTTGTGATTCTCTGGGTTTTATATTTGCTCATAGGCTTTATTCCAATTCCGGAATCATCGCTTATATCAACCTGTAATTTGTCTTTGAAAAATTTTCTAATTTCAGCAGCCTCTTTGCTGTCATACTTATACTCAATTCCGGTGTAAAGGTCATCTGTATTTTCCCTGAATATGGTTAAATTTACATTTTCGGGGTGTTTGAGTGGGCTTTCTAAACCTTTCATAAAACTAACAGGCCTTATATTTGAATAAAGGTCGAGCATAACTCTTATCCTTACATTGATTGACTTAAAACCAGTACCTATAGGTGTTCCAAGCGGCGATTTTAACAGTACACGGTATTGTTTTATTGCCTCCTGTGATTCTTCCGGGAAACGATCATTTTTCTCTTTCAGTGCTTTGTCCCCTACAAGAATTTCTTTCCACTCTATTTTTTTATTTTTGTATGCCTTTTTAACTGCAGCATCCACAACTTTCCTCGTTACATCCATGATTTCTGGGCCTATGCCATCACCGTCTGTGTACAGAATTGTCGGATTATCGGGCACTTTCCACTTTCCATTTTCAAATGTTATTTTTGCCATAAAAACCTATGTATAATTATCATATGAATTATTAATATTTCTGTTATTACCAATCAGTTGAATTGCTTTAAACACATACTCATTTTTTAATTTGTTGCCTGCTCCTGCCAAACAACCTTACTTTGCTATATCCTGGAATTATTTGTTTCGCTTTCCTGATGTAGCCTCCGGATTCCATGACATGCTTTATGCCATAAATACCTGAAACCAGCGCCAGAACTGCAAGGCTTATTTCTATTGCATGAAGGCCAAGATAACTGATCGTAATGAATATTGTAGCCATGCCTATCAGTGGTATGATAAAAAAATACTTCTGTTCCCTCATATGTTTGGGATTTTCTCTTTTTACCTTTCTCCAGAGCATTATTGCTGAAAAATCTATTATTGAATATGCTATGAGCACGGATACATTTGACGCTTCTATTATTGTTGCAAAGCCAACAAAATAAACGAATAATAAGCTAATCGCCATAGAAAGCAATATGGAATAAAGAGGCGTCCCAAATTTATCTATCCTGCCGAAGCTACCGGGTATTTCCCTATCCCTTCCCATCGCGTAGAGCACCCTGCTGGTACCCAGTATGCCTGTTAATACTACACCGGCAGTTGCAGTGATTCCCCCTATAGCTACAATTATAAGAATATAGGGATTGTCCAAAACTGCTATTGCGGCTGAGAGGGGCGCTGAAGCTGATGCAAGATTGGATGATGGAATTAATCCTATTGCCACTACAGCTACAATAGAATAAAGGGCAGATGATATAATTATGGAAATGATAATGGCTTTCGGTATATTTTTTTCAGGATTCTTAACTTCATCTCCAATAGTTGTTATCCGGGAAAATCCTGTAAAAGCGAAAAATATCAGGGCAGAACCCTCCATTATCCCGGTAAATCCGTGAGGGTCGAAATTAGAAAAATCTGTTAATTTAAAATAAAATAAGCCGGAAACTACAAAAATAATCAGTATTGCGATATTTATCCCGACAAGAATAGATAAGGTCTTTGCAGAATTCTTTATGCCAAGCATATTCAGGATTGCAAACATTATGATTATAGGAATTCCAAAAACTATGAGATCTATATGAAGATGAAAAAGGGAGTTAATGTAACTGCCCGTGCTCAATGATACTGCTGAAATGGCAATCATATTGGAGAATGTCCACATTGTTCCGCCTATAAATCCGGCCGATGGGGCAAATGATTCTTTTGCGTACTCATAAACGCCGCCTTCTTTGGATATGTGCTGGGCTATTTCAGAAAAACTCAGCCCCGTAAATATAGCTATGATTGCTGAAACAAAGATAGAAATTATAATTGCCGGGCCGGCCTTCCCCGCAGCGATGCCTATAATTACGAATATACCTGCGCCAATTATCGCCCCTAAATTAATAATTATGGCTGACCGCAATCCAAGAATCCTTTTTAGGCCATATGTTTCCATGTAACGCAATATTGCCCTTTCATAAATCAATATGTTGATTCTAAGAGGTATTGTAATAGGGGTATAAGAGAGAAAAAATTTAATAATAAAGTCTAATTAATAACACATGTGCGAAGATTGTATGGATGAAAGCTGCAAATGCGATAGCTGTTATAATTACAGGCATTATTCTGCGTGCCCTGTGTGCGGGCATACAGTATTCCTTGACTGCTGCCAGGGATTTATAAAGCACAAATATGATATGGATTTTAAGCTCTAGGATGATTCAAAATAATCCTTTATGCGCTTCAATGCGTCCTCCGTCCCCTGTTCAAAATGCCCCTGTAATTTGTTTGAGAATGCCCTCAGCATCGGTGAAAGTTTTATATTCCATACAGACACTATTTTTACAGGATCATTACCGTAGAGCTGCGTTGTTTTTTCTCCAGTGAATGGCCCTTTTAAGTAATTCTCACTTAATATGAAATTATCTTCATCTTCTTTGAGCTGCATTTTCCCCTTTCCAGGAAAGGCAAACTGTACCATATAGTAATTTCCTTCTTTTTCAATGCTTCTGGTGCCATGCCAGAATTCAGGAATTCTTTTATAGTCCTTTATAAGTTCCCAGATATCCTCTCTGTCCGAGTTGACCTCTATTTCTTTTTTAAATTCCATGTGATGGGATGTATATAATATATATCAATTTTTACCGCACATATGTTTCAATGCCAACGCTTATATATACATATAAGGTTATATTTTAGGTGATTTTTTGGAAAAAAGTGAAGAAAATGAAGATTTAATAACGATATATTCTACTATGATAAAGATCAGAAAATATGAAGAAAAATTGCGCGATATCTATCTCAGCGATAAAAAACCACTATTTAACATTGCAGCCGGGAAGATTCCCGGTGAAATGCATCTTTCGGCTGGCCAGGAACCGTCGGCTGCATGGATGTCGGTTTTGCTAAGGAATGATGATTTTGTTTACAGCACACACAGGCCACACCATACTGCCATAGCTAAGGGAGTAGACCTGAACAGGATGACTGCGGAGATAATGGGAAAGCATGGTGGGTTAAGCAAAGGAAAAGGTGGGCATATGCATATTTTTGATAAAAAGGTTAATTTCGCCTGTGCCGGAATTGTAGGTTCATCTTTTCCCCCTGCACTTGGAGCAGCCCTGGCATCGAAACTCGATGGTAAAGACAGCATTGCAGTGGCATTTGGAGGTGATGGTTCATTAAACCAGGGTATGTTCCTTGAATCATTAAATCTTGCATCATTATGGAAACTTCCCGTAATTTTTGTAATAGAAAACAATGATTGGGCAATATCTGTGGAAACAAAGGATTCTACACCCATTAAAAATGATGCTATAAGAGCCGATGGTTTTGGAATGCCAGGAGTTTATATAGAAAATAATGACCCTGTAAAAATGTATAAAGCGGCAGAAAAAGCTGTTAAGAGGGCAAGGAGCGGGGAAGGGCCTACCCTTATTGCTATTGATACATACAGGTACTACGGGCATTTCGAAGGTGATCCTGAAGTATACAGGCCAAAGAACCAGGTAAAGGAACTTCTTGCAAAAGACCCCATAAAGATAATGGAATCCGACCTGCTTAAGAAGGGCATTATCTCAAAGGACGAAGACGACAGGATAAATAATTCGGCTATGGAAGAAATAAGCCAGGCATTTGCATTTGCAGAAGACAGCCCTCTTCCGGTGGGAAGCGACTCCATGGATGACGTGTATGCTCCTGTAGACTATTCAATAGAACCCACAACAAAGGGCAGAAAACTTCCGGTTTACATGGCAATTTCAGAGGCAATATCCCAGGAGATGGAGGGAAATAAAGATGTACTTTATATGGGTGAAGATGTGGGAAAATATGGCGGAATTTTTGGGGCAACAACCGGCCTGTTTAAAAAATTTGGGGCTGAACGTATAAGGGACACTCCAATAAGCGAATCAGCATTTATTGGCTCGGCTGCTGGACTCGCTGCTGCCGGGAAGCGACCTATAGTTGAGCTGATGTTTTCAGATTTTGTCGGCGTAACACTTGACCCCATAATGAACCAGATAGCAAAAAACCATTATATGTCTGGCGGCACTGTAAATATGCCTGTTGTCATTACCACCGCTGTTGGAGGCGGCTATGGTGATGCAGCACAGCATTCGCAAACGTTGTATTCACTCTTCGGGCATCTTCCCGGGCTTAAGGTAGTGGTACCTTCAAACAGCTATGATGCAAAAGGGTTGATGGTATCTGCAATAAAAGATAACAACCCGGTTGTCTATATGTTTCATAAGGGGCTTCTGGGATTGCCATGGATGCCATATCCACAATCTACAGTGACCGAAGTACCTGAGGAAGAATATACTGTCCCAATAGGAAAAGCCAGAATTGCCAGGGAAGGAAAAGACATAACAATAATCGGTATAGGCGCTACGGTGCATATGGCAATGGAAGCTGCAATGGAGCTTGAAGAGAATGGAATTAACGCTGAAGTAATTGACCTGAGAAGCATAAAGCCGCTTGATACTGATACTGTTATAAGGTCTGTCGGGAAAACCGGATCACTGCTTGTGGCTGATGAAGATTATGCTGCATTCGGGCTTGCATCGGAAATTACATCGGCTGTAAGCCATGCCCTCTTCGGGAAACTTGATAAGGCTCCTGAAAGCATTGTATCCCCTGATGTGCCTGTGCCCTATAGCCAGCCAATGGAGAAATACTGGCTTCCGGACACACAGAAAATTGTAAACAGAGTTATGGAGATGTTCAAAAAGTGATAATAAAAGTTCCGGAATTGTGGGATGTCCAGGGCCTTGGAAAAGCTATAATAACACAGTGGTATGTAAAAGTTGGGGATTCTATAAAGGAAGATACCCCGGTATGCCAGATTATGGCGGGCAAAGTAACCGTTGAAGTTGAAGGAAAGGCAAAAGGTAAAGTGACAAAAATTTTTAGGGATATCAACGCAGAGATAGTTCCCGGAGATGATCTGCTGGAAGTTGAAACATAAAAATTATTTGATCAAAATATTATTATTTTTTATTATGCTCTGACCTTATTGCGGCGATTGCAATTAGAGCAACAATTCCAATTATTACAATAGTTATAATTATTTTATAATCCTGTATATAATTATACAATGTTACAGGGGAGGGATTCTGTACGAAGGTTATATTTATACTGTTATCTGCACCATTTACGGTAAAATTGCCTGAGCCACCTGTTATTGAATAACCGGCTACCGAAGGAATGGTATAATTATACGTGCCGTTGTACAGAACGAATGTAATGTTATTGCCAGTTGAATACAGTGCATTACCATTGACCTGCACGCCCCATTCAGTACCGGCAGCCAAACCCTTCTCTGTAAAGGTAACATTGTATGATGGGCCGGAGGTATAACTATAATATCCTCCAGCCGATAAAGTATAATTCCTGCTATAAACTGGCTGCCCGTATTTGGAAAATAATGTAAAGTTATACGTTCCGGGATTTAGGGTTAAATTTAGATATTGCCCCGTAAAATTATATCTGCTTCCATTTAACTTTATATAAGTATTCTTAACAGTACTCTTAAAGTTAAATACCGCCACATTGCTTGAATTATACAATTCGCCGGGAGTAGTGTTTCCGGTTTCTATGTGTGCCATGGGAATCATAGAAGCAGAATTATAGGATACCGATACATTACAAACGCCTTCTGCCGTATCGCTTCCGTGGTTGTAAGCGTTGGATACAACCTGGTAATTATGCCCGTTCCAGTATTCCAATCCCATTGTCAGATTTGCCTGTATAACTCTGGTATTGGTCGAGTTCCCCGGACCGCCCAGAATTAAGCCCGCATCAGCATATGAATTATTGGGAAGAAGGTTTTGCCCGTTAACTATGAACCCGTAGTTGTGGGACACACTGGAAGCGAAGGTGAAATTTAAGGTATCATAGGTTTTCCATCCATTTCCATCATTATACTCCATGTATATGTGTGGATAACCACTGGCAGTATAGGATACGCTTCTCAGCTTGATATTGCTATAACTGAAAGACCTGAATGTGCCGTTATCGGATGCAAAATAGTAAAGGTGCGCGGAACTGCTGTTCATTAATGTCCCATTGCCATGCATTGTACTGTTATGCATTTCTGCATTTGTAGATGTAAAATTCCAGACATTGTCTACAAACACCACCTGCCGATTGGAAGTGTTCAGCACAGCCACATTTTGAACCCAGTAATAATAGGTAGAATTCCCGTTTTGAAAGCTATAAATCAAATTTAACTGTATTCCCATATTATCAGGGCAAATGGAAATAGACGCATTGTAGGTTTTTAAATCTGTGATGTTGACAATACCTGTGAATGCTGTTGAATTGAAGGAACTGGAGGTTCCACCGGGCCCAATTCCATAATCAGCAATGCCCATAGGAGCCGGTTCTTTTGAATAATGGTACTCTGGATTTACCGTGGCTGGCGAAACACCCGGATTGTTTAAATGTGCATTAGTGCCATTGTTCATGTAAATCCCACCATATACAGAGAGAACCATAATAATTGAAATGAAAACAATAGCGAATTTATTCATTAGTTTAATAATATACCAGAATATAAAAGGCTTTTTAAAACTCTATATTTTTCGAAATAGTTAAATTAATATTAAATTCTTTATGTTGAATATTTATGGGTGAAATAAATATTAAAAAGCATGGGCATATAACTATTATTTCCATAAACAGGTATAACCGTAGAAATGCTGTGGATTATAAAACTTCAAAGATGCTTGAGAATGCTTTTCTTGATTTTAATATAGATACTGAACAGCACATAGCCATTATTACAGGTGAAAATGGCATATTTTCTGCAGGTGCTGACCTGAACGATGCAAAGGCAATGTCTCAGGAAGTTCTCGGGGAAAACGGGCCTATGGGCTTTACGAGAATGAAAATTGTAAAACCTGTAATAGCTGCAATATCAGGGTATTGCGTAGCCGGAGGGCTTGAAATGGCACTGACAGCTGATATAAGGATTGCTGATGCTGATTCAATGATTGGATTTCTGGAAAGGCGCTTCGGGGTGCCATTGATAGATGGTGGGACTCAGAGGCTTCCATTGATAATAGGCATGGGTAGGGCACTGGACATGATTTTAACCGGCAAGCTGGTATCTGCTGATGAGGCAAAGTCTATAGGGCTTGTAAACTACGTAACAGAACATGGAAAAAGCCTTGATAAAGCCATGGAAATAGCAAAACTTATGGATTCGTATCCTGCCGTTACAATGCTGAACGATCGTTTAGCCCTGCTTGAAGGGTTATCTAGGCCTCTTTGCGAGGGATTGAGAATAGAAGCAGAATATGGGAAGAAAACCATAGATAGTGGAATAGTTGAAGATGGTGCGCAAAAGTTTATTGCAGGTAACGGAAGGCACGGAAAAATAGATAAATTGTAAAAAATGATATATTGATATAGCACTGGAAACCCGGGAAGTTCAGAATAGTATACGGGACATGGCGCTATAAATAGCCGCAGTTACTTTTCCAGTTTATCATTGATCCCTGAGGCAAATTTCGCCAGATCGATACTTGAAGAGTAATCATATGACCTGCAGAGTTCCATAGTACTTGCCTCAATGGAACCTTCTGCATGAATCATTCCTGCCAGATAGAGGCTCCCCAGAGACGATATAAATTCTCTTAGTGTCTGGAATAGCCTTACACGTTCCATTGTTTCTTCTTTCTTTCTTCCTGCAAGGTATTTCATCAGAGAGGATTTCTCATTGCTATTTTCAAAATCCTCGTAGGAAGGCATAGTAGCAACCAGCCCTCCGGCTATGTCAACTATATTCTTTACAACATCAGTATAATTCTCGTTTGCGAATAATTTTCCCACATTTGTAAAGATTATATCCGGTATTGCAAGAGAAGCCTGCTTATCATATGTACAGCTATATGAGGAAGCTATAGCTGTTGCCTTTAATGTCTCCTTATAGCTTATAAGCACTGCAAGGTTTCTCCTTATGTTTGATTTATCATCAACTCCATTATATGAAGCTAGCAGTTTACCTGTGCCAATGAGGAAATCTGCCATTGCAGCCCTGTAAGATATTGCAGTGAATCTGTGGAAAGTGGGGAACATCATGGCCAGGAGCCCTGCAAAATCATATTCACCATTCAAAAATACGCGCTCCATTGGAATGAATACGTTGTCGAATATTGTTATGGTTTCAACTTCTATATTTTCCCTGCCTATCACCGACAGGGAATCATCCATTGTTGTTTCAGTTTCTTTCAGGGGGCGGGCAATCATAGTAATCCCCTTGGTGTTTGCAGGTACGGCAAAAGCAACAGCGTAATCTTTATCAGCTTCTGTCATGTTTCTCGTAGGAATCACTACAATTTCATTTGATGCTATGGATTGGGTTGTATGTGCCTTGGCTCCTGAAACATATATTCCATTTTTATCCCTCTTTACTATGTGTACGTACATGTCCGGGTCTTCCTGTTCCGATGGCCTTAATGAGCGATTCCCCTTCATGTCGGTCTGTGCCAGCGAAAGGCTCAGGTCTTTTTCAACTACATACCTGTAAAAGGCCATTACCCGGTTATAATAATCTGTTTTATATTTACTGTCTATCCTCCTGGAAACATACATAAGGGCAAAAAGGGCATCTGACCCGATGGCTTTTACTATGTTGAATTGCCCCCTGCCAAGCCTGGTAGTTTCATATATTAATTTATGCCGTACAACCAGGTCTTCCGTATTCTGCGGTATTTTATAGAATATACTTGCCTTTCCCGATTTTTTGTCTGTAAAACACATTATATTTTCATATTTGCTGTCCTGCTGAAGCCGGTAGATGCCGGATGCATGGCTGACAGGAACTCCAAGGGCAGGATGTGCAGCCACATTTTCCACACTCTTTCCACGGTAATATACAACTCTTCCATCATTGAGGCTATTCTTATAGCTTTCCACACTCATTAACATAATAATTTATAATGATGCCTTATTTAATTTTATCCGGGGAAACTATAGTCTATTAAAATGATATATATCTTATAATAATGTTTTTGCAGCCAGCAGGTATCATACCTATTTTTCATTTACAGGAAGAGCGTCAGATTTAAATATAGTTTAATTTTATAATAACCATGGAAAAAAAGAAATGGTTTGATATCTGGCCCTACTATCTACCTTTTACAATAGATTATCCTGAAATGGACATATGGGAAATGCTGGAAAGCCCATCCAGATTATACGGGAATAAAAATGCATTGGTATATTATGGAAATAGAATAAAATACAGGGAGCTATGGCAGAACGTAAAAAATCTTTCTACATATATAAAAATGATGGGGTTTGGAAAAGGAGATAGAATCGGAATAATGATGCAGAATTCCCCCCAGTTTATAATTTCATTTTTTGCCATATCAAGATCCGGAGCCACAATTGTTTTGATGAGCCCGGCACTGGATATGGAAACTGCAGAGTATATTGCAAGAGATACGAATTTAAAAATGGTAATTACCACGGCTGAACTTTTAAAGGTGCCATGGGACCTCCATGAAAAATTCAATATTCCTGTAATATGCGGCCTGCTCAAGGATTACATTAAAGAGCCCGATATCCCTGTTCCCGAATTTGTACTTTCTGATCTGGATATAAAAGGCGTACCATGGAGCGAAGCGGTGGAAAATCGCCCTGATGCCGGGCATATTGAGTCGGGGGCTGACGCCGAGGCATTGATAGCATATACATCAGGCACAACAGGAATTCCTAAGGGATGTGTCCATACAAACAGATCGGTGATATCCAATGCAATAGGAGCTTCCATATGGAGGAGGCTTACTTCGTCGGCAATTGAGCTGGGAGCAGCACCATTCTTCCATGTTACAGGGCTCTCAT
>JAKBQO010000212.1 GCA_021835185.1 Thermoplasmata archaeon | reverse complement strand
AGCTGCATGGAGTTCCAGAATCCGATTCTGAAATTTTTAGGGATTGGTCAGATAAGCTGGCAACATCCCTTGGAAGAGGGCCTGATATAGAAACACAATATGATATGGCAGATTATTTTTACAAAAAAATAGACAGAAACTCTAATGGAAATAACCTCATATCAAGGCTTTCTACAGTTGAAATGGATGGAAGGAAGCTTTCAGATAAGGAAATTGCTGGATTTGCAATACTGCTTCTTGTAGCCGGAAACGAAACCACAACCAATCTTATCACAAACGCTATTCTCTCTTTATATGACCATCCTGAAATTTATGATGACATGCGAAAAACACCATCCATAATACCCGGCGTTGTAGAGGAAACCCTGAGATATAGATCGCCTGTGCAATCAACAAGACGATACTCTAAAATAGATACAGAGATCGGGGGTGAAGAGATTTTGAAAAATGACATACTTGCTTTGTACCTCGGATCCGCTAACAGGGATGAGGAAGTATTTGAGGATGGGGAATCATTTAATCCATACAGAAAGGAAAAGAGGCATATGGCATTCGGCCAGGGAATACACTTTTGCCTTGGTGCACCACTTGCAAGATTGGAAGCTAGAATAGCACTGGAAGAATTTTCAAAGGCTGTTCCTGGATTTGAAATTGAAAAGCCTTCCCCTGATGATAGAATAGATAGCGATATAATGTATGGCTTCAGAAAGCTTAATTTGAAAGTAAACCGGAGTTAAGCTATTGCATATGGATAACATATAAACTCTGAGATTCATAATATACTTCATATGCCAGGCAGTTTTTGCCTGTAAATCACCGGCAGAATTAATATTAACGTGTAGGTAGATTATAATGATACAGGAACTTTTTATAATTACAGCAATTAATATATACTATCAATAATTTAAATCAGGATATATATAATTTCCATTGATAAATAATAAATATAGTAATGTAATAAAGTGTAAATGACTTTACTTTTAATAGCATTGAAATTCCTGACTATAGTTTTCGGCTCTATTATTGCAGGATTCATTGGATCATTAACAGGACTTGGCGGCGGAACAGTACTGGTTCCTGTGCTGACATTATTCTACGGCATTCCTTTTATCTTTGCTGCCGGTGCGAGCCTTATTTCTACTATAGCAACATCTGCAGGGTCTGCAAGTGCATACACAAAGAAAAAAATAGCCAATATAAAGATAGGAATAGGATTGGAAATTGCCACCACCACAGGTGCAATAGTTGGGTCTCTTACATTAGTTTTTATTGATAAGCACGCATTGATATGGTCAGTTTACGTTATCTTCGGGCTTGTGCTTTTATTTTCATTAATACCAACAATTAAAAAAATTGGAAAGGAAGTTCCACCTGAAACAAAACCGGACTGGAGCACAAAGTTATTCCAGCTTACCGGCTCTTATTATGATGAAAGGTTGAGAAAAACAATAAAATATCATGGGATTAGATGGTGGCTTGGAGAAATAGTAATGTTTTTTGCAGGGTTTGTGTCAGGGCTACTCGGAATTGGCTCTGGTGCATTGAAAGTCCTGGGGATGGACTGGGCAATGAACCTTCCCATGAAGGTTACAACAACATCAAGCAATTTTATGATAGGAATAACCGCAGCAACAGGGAGTTCAATATACTGGTATGAAGGATATATAAATCTATTCATAGCTGCAGCAACGGCAATAGGGGTTTTAATAGGGGCATTTTTCGGAGCAAAGGTGCTTGTAAAAATTTCTAATGAAAATATAAGATGGATATTCTTCGCAATACTATCATTCCTGGGATTCGATATGGTGTTTAAAGGACTTCACCTCATAAATTTCCTGATCACTTTCTCATTGATGATACAGTTCTTTATATCTGTTATAATATCTATAGTATTAATATCGCTTCTATTTTATAACTCTAAAAGGAAAGAGTGGAGGAAGGTCAATGAAAAATCACGACGATGAAATAATAATAAGTTATTTCCTGAAAGCAGGAGTAATGATAAGCGTTTCTTTTATTGTAGTTGGTGTCATAATCCTGTTTGCGAAGAATGGGGGAGATGGATTCACACTATCTCAGATGTCCAATTATAATTACGCACTGGCACATGGAATAGATTCAAAATCAGTATCGCTGAGCAAGATAGTATCAGGCCTTTCTGCAATAGATGGCCTTTATTTTATAACAGTAGGGCTCTGGGTTCTCATATTCACACCTATCACCGTGGTGTTTATAGGCTGGCTTTCATTTTTTGATGACAAAAACTATCTTTATGTGGGAATGGCTTCTATAGTACTTTTCAACCTGTTTTTTGCAATGCTTGTCGTCCCCAGGTTCCTGGTGTAATTGGAAAGATTATAATATTTTATACATATACATGGCATATATGGCCGCAGGGAACTCATTTTTTGGTTATCCCAGAGGATTCGAAATAAAAGATAGTGAGACTATAATGGAAATAATAAAGTGCTCATTGTCTGAGTACTACACTAAATCCCTGATACTCGACCTTTACAGGGCATGGCCCCAGGCATTTATAGTGTACGACAATTTTGATTCTGTAGTTGGTTTTATTATTGGAGCTAAATATTCCGGCACGGAAGGCAGAATTTTACTGTTTGCCGTTAAACAGGAATTCCGGTATGCAGGTATAGGCAAGGCACTGTTGACACAGGAGTTAAATGTCATGATCCGTGCTGGCCTGTCCACAGTAAGATTGGAAGTGCGCACTGACAATGAAAACGGAATAAAATTTTACAAAAGGAATGGTTTCTCTATTATTTCAACATTAAAAAATTATTACTCGGATTTATCCGATGCGTACCTTATGTGGAAAATAATATAAAATTTTAGAAGACGTCTGCTTTTC
>JAKBQO010000020.1 GCA_021835185.1 Thermoplasmata archaeon | reverse complement strand
GATCTATAAGCGTGTGCAGCATGCAATAAAAGTACAGAGCTATATACGGTCATATGTGACAGATTTCCTGAGGGAAGCAGGATATATTGAAATTGCACCGATAATTATTTCTCCATTGACAGACCCACTGAACCATCCGGTTTATGACCCGAAAATCCATGCTTACGGAGGCGATATGTGGATTACCCAGAGCATGATATTCCATAAGCAGATAGCTGTCCAGGAACTTAAAAAAATTTTTATCATGTCACCAAACGTAAGGCTTGAAACAGAGGAAAAATCAAAATCCGGGCGGCACCTCTATGAATTTACCCAGATTGATGTTGAGGCCCTAGAGAAATCAAGAGAGGAGATGATGTCACTTGCAGAGGATATGATAATATATACAATATCAAGGTTGAAGAAAGAACATAAGGAAGAGCTGGAATACTTCCACAGAACACTGCCAGATTATGCAAAGCCATTCCCTGTGATAACATTCGAGGAAGCGGAAAAGAAATATGGAAAAGGATTTGAAACACCATTATCAAAGGAGAGCAGCACGCCTGTATGGGTTGTAGATATCCCATTGAAAGAGAGGGAATTCTACGACCGTGAATATCCTGAAAAGCCGGGAATATTGAGAGATATGGACCTTATATGGCCTGAAGGGTTTGAGGAGGCATCTTCCGGTGGTGAAAGGGAATACGAATTGTCACAGATACTGGATAGAATCCAGAAGAAAGGGCAGACAGAGGAGCAGTTTAAATGGTTTATCGAGCTTGCAAAACAGGGCATAAAATATACAGCCGGATTTGGAATTGGCATAGAAAGGTTCACCAGGTTCGTCTGTGGCGTTGAAAAAATAGAGGATGTTACAACATTTCCAAAGGTTCCTGGAAGAATTTCCCTGTAGAAACACAATATTTATTTTTTAATTTATCTATATTAAAAGAATAAAATTTTAAAAATATTCAATCAAAGATCGTCTATAAGCGTTGCAAGGTTTAATGATATTTTATACAATTCCTTTCCCTTATCTGTCAATGAGTATTTTACACGCACAGGTTTTGCCGGTATTATAACTCTCTCCAGCAGGCCATACTTTTCCAGCATTCCCAGGGTAGTTGAGAGTGTTGTGGAATTTATGCCCTTAACATCCTTTTTAATCTGGTTAAAACCAGCTTCCCCGTGCCTTTCTATAGCCAGCATAATAGGTACTGTCCACATGCGCATAATGTCAGAATATTTATCCAGGAATTCTTTTCCTGAACCAATCTCCTTTAATTCCAAGTAGGTCAATTCAACTTCACCTGATCGTTTTAATAATACTTTCTAATATTTAAACTTGAATATAATTAACATATCATGAACAACATAGAAGAATTAAACAACAACACAGTAGAGATAGCAGAAAAAGCAAGCAGGGCTGTGGTAAGCATAAACAGCACAATCTACAGCGGCAATTTTGGCTATGGCATAACACCTGTGAAGGGAGCAGGGTCAGGCTTTATTATCAGCCATGATGGGTATATACTTACAAACAACCACGTTATTGAAGGAGCCGAAACCGTTGATGTGGTACTCAATGACGGAAGAAAATTCAAGGGGGAAATAGCCGGAACAGACCCCCAGACCGATGTGGCACTTGTGAAAATCCCGGGAGATGACTTTCCCGTAATAGAACTTGGAGACTCTGAAAAGATAAGGGTAGGTTCAATAGTACTGGCTATAGGCAATGCGCTGGGGCTTCCCGGCGGGCATACTGTATCAATGGGCGTAATAAGTGCCAAAAACAGGCCAATGCCATGGGCAGACTTCATATTTGAAGGGCTATTGCAAACAGATGCTGCAATAAATCCAGGAAACAGTGGAGGCCCTCTGGTAGACTTAACAGGCAAAGCTGTTGGAATAAATACGGCAATGATAGCACAGGCAAATGGAATAGGATTTTCCATTCCGGTAAACACCATTAAAAAGGAACTGAATGATATAATAAATACCGGCAAAGTTAAAAGGAATTATATAGGCATCTCTGGAATTGAGATCAATGAATCGTCTCAAGGGAGATATGGCGTCAAACTGGAAAATGGTGTTATGGTTGCAAGAATAGACAGATATTCACCTGCTTACGATGCCGGGTTGAGGCCAGGGGATGTGATTACAGAATTTGCCGGAACACCCGTAAAATCTATGAGAGACCTTATTAAAGGTGTAGCTGAGATGAAAGGCAACACAGATGTTATATTCATCCGTGGAGGGTCAAAATACAGGACAACCATAGAATATAAGAAGGAAACTAAAAAACGTATAGAAATACTGGATGCATAAAAATTTTATTTTTTATAAATATATGAATTTATAAAATCCAGATCCAGCAGTTCTTCTATTTTTATTCTTTTTTGTTCTGCCGTATCCCTTGACCTTACCGTTACTGTATTGTCTTCAAGTGTCTGGTAATCAACGGTTATGCAGTAGGGAGTTCCAATCTCATCCTGCCTGGCGTATCTTTTTCCTATTGTGCCCGCCTCATCGTATACTATATATTTATCCTGTTTTTTCATATTTTCATAAATATATTCTGCCTTTTCCTTCAAATTTTCTTTTTTCATCAGTGGAAACACTGCAAAATGATATGGGGCTACAGGATAAGGGATTTTAAGGACATTCTTTCCATCCCTGGTTTCAAGTGACTGTGCCATCAGTGTGAGAAGAATCCTGTCTATCCCGTATGACGGCTCTATGACATATGGAATGAATTCTCTTTCCTCTATTTTTGTTGTCATGGTCTCACCGGAACTTGACTGGTGGTTGTTCAAATCGAAATCTGTCCTGTTTGCAATCCCTACAATTTCGAACCATTCATTGTCTATTAACCCTTCAGCATCCCATGAATCAGAAGCATAGTGCGCCCTTTCATCTGGATCATGTTGCCTGAATCTCAGTTTGCTGCTTTCAATGCCGATATTTTCAAGTATGTTCTGGGTTTTAAGTACAAAATATGCAAATGCCTGGCTGCTGATCAATCCTCTCTCAAATGCTTCTTTTACAGTAATATCCAGCTCCTCTCCGGTATTTGGCTTTATTTTAATTTTTTTATAATCGTAGAGGCTTTTAAACTCAAGGTTTTCAGGGTCAAGAAAAACCTCGATTTCACACTGGTTAAATTCCCTGAGCCGGATAAGGCTTTGCCTGGGCGAAATTTCATTTCTGAAGCCTTTCCCTGCCTGTCCTACTATCATTGGAAGTTTGCCTCTGTTATAATTGAAAAGCAATTTAAAATTTACAAATATTCCCTGTGCAGTTTCCGGCCTCAGATAATAATCGCCAGATACTTTGTACATAAGGTTAAAATCATAAATGTTTGTTATGCGGCTCCCGCATACAGGGCATTTGAGATAGGTATCGGATGCGATTTTCTTTGCTTCCTCAAGATTCGCCGGGATAATATCCTGTTTATTGAATGCCAGCACTGATTCAAATTTAAATTTGCTCTTGCACTTTTCACATTCAGCAGCCAGATCTGAAAATCTTGCAAGATGCCCGGATGCCCTGAAGACAGGTTCAGGAGTTATATTCGGCGAATCAAGGAATATTGCCCCATCCTCCATGTAGGATTCCTTCCATGTACGTATAATATTGTCTTTTAATAATACGCCAAGGGGGCCATAATCATAAAAACCAGCGAACCCACCGTATATTGAAAATGATGGCCAGAAAAATCCCCGCCTTTTTGCCAGTTCAACTATATCATCGTACATATTAATCCTTGAAAATTTTCATGATTTCTATATCGTATAGCATACCGTAAATCTCACCATGGCCTGTAAGGACTGGTAGCTGGTTATAATTTTCGCTTGACATCAGTTTAACGGCGTCCTCCAGGTCAGATTCCAGGTAAATTACTTTAGGTGAACCCACCATAAGTTTTTTTACAGGTATGTCAGGAACTGTAATATTTGATTTTGCTATAAAATATGTAAACACATTCTTTATTCCATCCCATGACCAGGGGTCTTCATCATCTGCTATTCCTGATTCCGAGGATTCTATGGTCTGGTACATTTTAACCTTGTCAAATATATCACGGTCCGTTACAAGGCCAGTGAATTTGCCTCCCCTGTTTACAACAGGGAAGGAATAAATCTGGGACAGGTTCATAGTAAGAAGTGCAACAGATAAAGGTGTATCCTCCCATATGGGCACTGATATGTATTCCAGAACCTCCTTAACCTTTACTTTCCCGTATTTTTCCTTTATAATGTTTAAAAAATTCTGCGGAGTAAGGATTCCTGTGACTTCATTTTTATCATTAACCACTACAAGATGCCTTTTTTTCTGCGTATAAAGCTGCCTGGCTGCTGTGTTAATGGAATCGTTTTCATTGACAGTAGGAGCTTTTCTCATCACCAGTGCTGTCTGTGTCTCATCCGGATTATAAAAAATATCCCTTCTCGTTATTACGCCCTGATAATGATTCTGATTATCCTTTACCGGTATGCCTGTTATATTATTTTTAATAAGTACCTGTATTACGTCTGAAATTGCACTGGGAACAGTATAGCAAAGCGGGTCTCTTGTCATAATGTCTGAGACTTTATAATCCATGTGAGGTAATGTTTTTCTTATAGATAATTGTTTAGGTGGTTCTTTTTATATTCATTTAAAAGGAAATTACACCGGTACTGTAGCATTATTTTTACCATTTAAGACAAAATGGTTTTATCTTATAGTTGATTTCAGAATATGGAAAAATATTACGTTGAAGTTAAGGCATATCCTACTATAGGGATATTACTTCTGGGTGGAGTATCGGACAATAAGAAACGCCTCCCCAGGCATACAACTGCAGGAATAGCATATACAGGGCTTGATGATGATATATATGTCAAAACTGATCTGTACCTTTCTAACCAGAAATCAGGCATTATAAACGGAAAGGAGGTTTCACCCGATTCTCCACGATCCCCATTTGTTGTCATAGACAAATACAGGCATGAGGTTCTTATGCGCCATCCGGAATATTCTGAAGTTTCATTTGTATCTGAAAACAAAAACGTGATCAGCGGGAGTTCTGATGCAGGTGCTGCCGCAATTGGCGAGTGCATACAATCTATATTTGAATACAATATAAATATATTTAATTTCGAAAACGACCTGCAGCAGATATCTGAAAGTGCTGGAAGAAGCATGTTCGGCGGCTTTACAATAAATCATGCCAACGGAAAGGAATCATTAACAGATGAAATCCTGGGGCCTGAGGACTTTGAGGATTTTGTAATAGTTGCATGCAAATTTTCGGAGGATAGAAAACCGTCTGATACCATACACAGCAATATCATAAATCATGAAAAATATGCGGAAAGGGTAAAAAACTCTGAATTGAGGGCGAAGGAACTTGAAAAAATGGCCGATAGCGGCGATATTAAAGGCATATTTGAAGCAGGTGAAAAAGATACGCAGGAATACCACTCCATGCTAAGGGAAGTTGGTGTGTCTATAATTACCGATGAAATGCAGAGGCTTATAGAGAAAGTTGAGGAGCTGAAAGCTGAATTCTGGAATGCGTATATAGTGACCGGTGGAACCAATGTATTTGTTGCAGTGGAAAGGAAGAATATGGAAAAGATGAAAAATGCGGCAATGGAGTTTAAGTGTACACCGGTGTATCTTAAGGTAGCAGGGAAACCGGACGTTATATCTAAGAATTTCTAGTCTTTCTTTTGACTTTATTGTATACCTTTCCATAGGGGAACAGGATAATTGTCAGTATGGCTGCAATGGAGAGAAATAGCCCGGCATATGAATACTCAGGAACATGTGTGTAATATTGCCTTGGCCACTCACCCTCTAGCCTTAGAATATTTAGCTTTACCAGCCCGAACCATGGTACATACCCATAAGCTTTGCCAACTATCTGGTTCAGTGACACTGGCTTGATTCCCCAGATATTCTGGTCAGAAGCATAATATGCATTGTATGTCCTGTTATAGTAGCCAGAATTATAAGAAAGGCACGCTAGGTTGTGGTCGCCAACAGTTATAAATCCAGAATCGCCTGCGTAACCGGATACATTGACTATAAGATTTCTATGTGCATATCCTATGCCATCCAGAACTATATTGTCTTTATAAAAATGGATATAGGATTGGTTATGGTATCCTGCTATTTCCGGGCTGGTTCCATTCCATTCCAGATAGAATATAGCCCTGTGTATGGTCACAACATTCAGTGCACTGTTGTGGTATAGTATTACATTTCCATATTCGCCGTATGTACTAATATTGCTGCTTCTTCCCTGGACATAGGTTACTATATCGTTTATATTATTGACTTTTTTTACCAGCACTACAGTTCCCTCATCTATAATTCCATACTGCCATTGAGCTGAATGTTCCATACTGTACGATTCCACAACTGATGCAGGAGGGAAAACGCCGGAATATACAGTTATGCCTACCAGGGCAATAATCACTGCTGCAATGAAAATGATAGTAAGTACCCTGTATTTCCTTTTATTTCCTGCGTTTCCCATATGCAGTAATGGCATTTTTATATATTAAAATATTTTGCTTATTGGTGGGTTTTTTAAATAGTAACAAAATTATTATTTATTCTGAACTATTATAAATATATGATAAGGAAACTATATTACTTTCTGTCAGTATTTGCCGGGTCAATTGTACTGGGCCTGATAGTTTCACTTAGCTCCAGGAACTTTATTGCAGTTTTCCTTCTTTACACTGCCATATTTTTCATTCTCGGTGTTTCATTTACCGTTTTTCCATTCGTCTATTACAACCATTTTTCGGAATTGAGAGTACTTAGCAAAATACCTAAATACCCTCCGGGCCAGATTATCAATATTATGGATGCTACAGCAACATTTAATGTATCAATAAAGAATAATAATTTTGACATTATTCAGGGACTGGAACATGAAAAATATATTGATGCAAAGGTTGCTTTTGTTGGCCATTTCATAGAATTTTATCAGTACTCACATCCATATGTGCTATCATATATACCATTTCTAAAAATAAATTCCCTTTCCATAACAGGAATAAGGCAGGGGAAAAAAAGCCACTCTATTATTAATCCTGAACTGCCATCCATGATTAAATGCAATTACTTTGAAATATTAACGGATTCGGGAATATACAGGATTATAGTTCTCCAGATAAGCACGGACAGATTCATAGACGCTATACAGAATTCAAGGAAAAGCTAAATGGGTTTACTTTTACAACCATACCAAAACACTTAAATTATAGTGTTAAATTAATGACAAGTATGGCAAAGGACAACCAGAATGAAAACTTCCAGTCAGGAGCAGGTTTAATACGTTATTTCAATGAAGAGGAAATTAAAGGTCCTGCCATAGACCCGAAATTAATTATTTATATTGGAATAGCCATGGGAGTAATAGTTGAACTTGCAAAGGTATTCTGGCCAGTCTAGATTTATTAATTATTATCAATAACCAGTTCCATGGATATTTTTCATTTCTGTTTTGACAAATAATTTATATAACTTTATATTAACCAATAGATGACTCATTCTGTTTTGAAATGCCCTTCCTGCAATGCCGAATATACCATAGACAGCAACATATATATATGCGGGAAATGTGGAAACATACTTGATGTGTTCCATCATGATATGGAATACTCATTAACAAATATGAAGGGGGTATGGAAATATAAGAATCTTATACATCCCGAAATCCCGGAAAAAGCTATAATTACAAGGGGAGAAGGCAATACAATGCTTTACCGCAATGCCAGAATTTCAAATTACTCCGGAGTTGATAAAATATTCCTCAAACACGAGGGTGAAAATCCAACCGGGTCGTTCAAGGACAGGGGAATGACAGTAGCTGTTTCTGAAGCTGTAAGGCTTAACTTTAATAAAACCCTCTGTGCCTCTACCGGAAATACCTCAGCGGCTGCTGCAAGCTATAGTGCTTTTGGTGGCATAGAGAGTTATGTAATGATTCCTGGCAAAAATGTCTCGGCAAATAAATTATTCCAGGCTATTGCATACGGTGCAAACATAGTGGATATTGAAGGTGATTTTGACACCGCCATGGAGAATGTGAAGAAAGCTATAGCTAAACGGAATGATTTTTATATTCTCAATTCATTAAATCCATGGAGAATAGAGGGGCAAAAAACAATAATATACGAGATCATGGAAAAGATTAAACCGGATTTTATAACGTTCCCTGCCGGAAACCTCGGGAATACATCTGCATTTGGCAAAGCCCTCATGGACCTTAGAACCCTCGGAGTTATAGACTATGTGCCAAAGCTTGTTGCAATCCAGGCTTCAGGCGCGTCACCATTTTATGATTATATCAATGGAAAAGAAGACACTATTCATCCGGTTAAGGCAGAAACCATAGCAAGTGCAATTAAAATTGGAAATCCGGTAAATTACAAAAAAGCTAAAAGGGCCATAGAATTTACAAAGGGAATAGTTGAAAAGGTTACGGATGAACAGATAATGGAAGCAAAAAGAGAAATAGACAGGTCGGGAATCGGGTGTGAACCGGCTTCCGCTGCATCTGTAGCCGGTGTAAAAAAACTGAAGGAATCTGGAATAATAAGCAGGGGAGATACAGTGGCATCCATACTAACAGGAAACATACTGAAGGACGTTAGCCTGGTTCCTGAACATAAGACATTGAGTATACAGGATATATTTCAATAAAAAGTTAAAATCTATTAACTATATTTTCATGATGGAATTAAAAAAATAACTTATTAATTATAAAGAATATATTTGTAGACCTCAATATCCTGCAATATATGTGGTATAAGGCAGTATTCATCCGGCATGTGCGCACTCTCAATTACGGTGGTTGACCATACGGCAACAGAAAACCCCTTTCCCCTTAAAAAAGATGCAAATGTCTCACCACCAATTCCTACCGTAAAGGCATCTTTCCCGATAACAGATTTTATTGCCTTTTTTAACAATACTACTATCTCAGCACCATCAGGTGTTGGATCCGGTGCATCAACCCTGTCAATAACAGTGTATTTAATTTTGGCACCGGATGTTTTGGAAAATTTCTCTATGAGACCATCTATGCTTTTTAATATTTCGTCTGCAGGATACTGGGGAAGTATTCTAAAATCCCAGTAAAAAACATCCCTGCCCGGTATAGTGTTAATGTTTTCAATATTCTGTTCGTGCTTTGTTGGTTCAAATGTGGAATATGGCGGCACGAACAATTTATTTGTCTTCCCGAACTGATCATGCAGGTTGAAATCCATCAGGTCTATGAATTTGCACGCTACACGGAAGGCATTCAATGAATTTTCAGGCATGCTGGCATGGCCCTGAATGCCATTTATTTCAAACTTTAACTGCATGGTGGATTTCTCTGCTGTTTCTATAATAAAGCCGCCCTCTGTTCCTGCGTCAGGAACGATAATAAGATCATCTTTAGCGAATATGCCTTTCGAGATAAGGTATTTAATTCCGTAATCATTTCCTGTTTCCTCATCCGATACGAATGCTACGTTAAGGTTCATTTTCATTTGCTCTCTTTTAATATGCTTGAGCAAAAGAAGCACAGTAAATATTGATTGACCATTATCTTCTGACCCCCTGCCATAAATTCTATCTCCTTCTATGGTAGCCTTAAAAGGCTCATGCTTCCAGAGTGATATATCCCCCACAGGAACAGTGTCCATATGGCATATGACCCATAAGGTTTTACTGGAACTCCCTAATTTTAATACAATATTCGGCCTTATTGTCCCGGTATTGTCCGTGGTATTATACTCGTTATAACTGTCATAGCCAAGTTCGTTCAGGATTTTTTTTAATTCCAGAGATTTTTTAAGCTCTCCTTCTCCACCGGATTGTGGTGAAATAGATGTAATGGCTAATAGTCTCTGTGCAACTGCAACTATAAATTCCCTATCTGATGCTTTAACCAGTTCCATGCCTTGTTATACATTTGAATGATATAAGAGTTTTTCAGGGATTGCACATGGATATTGAATCTTTTAAAACAATTTCACCACCACGTGAGGAAAATACAAGGTACTGGAATTTTACCCCGTGTTCCAGAGCTGAATAATATGCATGTGAAAATTCAGGGTCCCTGGCAGTATTTGGAAGAAAACATTTAGCATCCTCATTGAAAATGAGAAATAAAACAAATGATTCATAACCCGAGGCTATAAGATCCATAAGGGTTTCAAGATGCTTTTTTCCCCTCAGGGTGGGTGCATCGGGAAATCTGGCAATCCCATTTTCTACAAGTGTTGCAGACTTTACTTCTATGTATGCATTGTTAAGCCTGAAATCCAATCTGCTGTTTCCCACTTTAACCTCCCTCTGCCACCCTTCCTGGATAAACATAGAGGCTATACCGGAATGGTATCTAGAATCGTTAAATGTCCAGATATCACCATTTTTGCAAAAAGTTACAGAATAATGTGTTTTTGTACCATTAGTTTCCCTTATCAGTATTGAATTCCCGGGAAATATAAGTTCTTCAAGCCTTCCTGGATCGTGTATATGAACATCCACTTCCTTATCGTCTACCATTGCTTTTACCATGAATCTATTTGGACGGGAGACAACTTTTGCTTCAATAAGGTCCGGAAATTTTGCAACAACATATCCCGGTTCCCTCTCTATAAATGGATACATTAAACTTTATTTTCAATTTTTATATATAACTTTGGAAAAAATAATGGATAATGAATAGATTAATCATCCAGTTGCATGGTGCTGAATCCGTAAACCATAGGATTTTTCAACATGGCAGTTTTTTCTGCATTGATCTTTACATTCTTGAATTTATTGAGAATATCATTAAGGGCAATTTCTGCTTCCAGGCGGGCGAGTGGCGAACCCAGGCACATGTGTATTCCCATACCAAAAGCAAGATGGTCATTTTTCTGCCTTTCCATGTTAAAGGTATCGGGGTCTTCAAATTTCGTTCCGTCACGGTTTGCTGATCCCAGCCATATGGATAGCCTCTGGCCTTTTTTAATTTCCTGTCCATTGAGAACAGAATCCCGTGCAGCAAATCTATGCGGGAGGAATTGAATAGGTGAATAATACCTCAGTGTTTCTTCAATGAATCCCTTTTTAAGTTCCGGTTCTTGCCTCAACTTATCTGCAATTTCAGGATGTTCAGAGAGAACCTTAACCATATTCCCTATTAAATTCGTTGTTGTTTCATTTCCCCCTATTACAAGCAGCATAACATATCCTATTTTCTGGTTAATTGATAGGGGCTCTGAGTGGTATAACCCTTTATTGATTGTAGAAATAATATTGTCTTCAGTGTTAGTTTTGAAAATTTCTGCCATTGTAGAATACATGTACCTGTTCAGTTCTTGGAATCCCGCATCTGAACGATTTCCAATTATATAATCCGACCATTCCTTGAATTTGCTGCGATCGTTCTCAGGAACTCCGAGCAATTCTGAGATTACCGTTACCGGCAACATAACTGCGTAGTCCCTGATGAAGTCTGAATCTTTGTTAATGCCTGCCATAAGCTTCCTTGATGTAGATTCTATCATATCCCGGTATCCAGTTATTTTAGATGTAAGGAAATAGGGTACCGTTACATTGCGGAGTTCTTTATGGTCAGGGTTGTCCATTGTAATAAAACTTGCCCCGGGGCCCTGCCTGTTTTCCGGGATATTTCCGGCATATGATGGATCTGATGAGTATGTGTCAGGGTTCATTAAAACAAAATAAACTGATTTATAATCAAATACATCCCATGAACCGGTATTGTGATTGAAATGCACAGGGCTTTCCTTTCTCATTTTCCTGTAATACTGGAATACGTCATGTTCCATATTTCATAATAATCTAATTCTATTATAAGATTTTCAAATGGGTAGAATAAACAAAAGGTTAGTACTGTTTATTGCATCCATGATTCCATGGAAATATAAAAGACGGACCCGCCGGGATTTGAACCCGGGTCATCGGCTTCGAAGGCCAGCAGGATATCCTAACTACCCCACGGATCCTTATGTATATTGCTAATTTGTTATTTAATAGTTCGATGTTGCAGGTCTACAACACCTGCTGTATCCATAGTATTGCTGCTCCTTGCCCTGCGATGATATACAAATATAAAAATCAGTGATGATAGGGAGATTATTGCGGTAAAAACAAGATATGCGCCGATGCCGGCTGAAATATCTATCCTGGCTTTTGATACAAATATTTCACCAATGCTAACATTGATTCTTGAAAAGTGAAGAATAAACAGTGGCAAAATTGAAATTGCAGTAATAATTCCAATGTTTCTCAATATGAACATTGCATTGTTCGCCTGGACACGGAATTTCTCTCCAAGGGCATCCGTTATCATTGTTGTGGAAGGAGACCAGAAAAATGAACCGCCAAATCCTGCTATAAGCAGTAGTTCAGGTATATATTTTAGATAAATTCCAATTATAAGTACAGGCACACATTCAAGTATTGTCCCTATTGCCATAATTGTCTCGGGATGTCTATACCGGTCGTATAATATCCCTCCTATGGGGCTTGAAACTATAGAAGCTACCGGATATGTAAATATTATAAGCCCGGTATCTATGCTGCTTAATCCCAGATCACTCTGGAAATAAAGGCTCAGAGCGAATAATACAGAGAAAAAGACAAAAGATTCCAGGAAAGATGCAAGGGTTATCAGGGAGAACCTTATATTTCCCAGCAATTTTCTGTCTATTACAGGTTGCTTTATCTGAACATATATAAATACTGGCAGGATAATAAGGGCAATAAGCAGATAGTATTCATTTATCAGTGCGATTCCCATAATTAACGGTATTAAAAACAATGCCATTGAAATTGTAGATTTGTATTTGATTGGCAATTTATCTACTTTATCTTTCTTTATTATTTTATAACCGGCAAACATTGTGCCTATGCCTATTGGGACATTTATGAGAAAAATATATCTCCAGTTAATTGCAACAAGGAATCCTCCAAGAACAGGGCCGATAAGAGTTCCTATAGACCATGCAATAGAATTCAACCCTATGGCTTTGCCCCTTTCGCCTTTCCTGAAAGCTCCTAGGATTATTGGTATATCTGAAGATGTCATTATTCCGGCCCCAATGCCTTCCACAAACCTGAAAATTATAACCATTGCAATATTCAATGACACTGCAATAATAAGTGAAGAAACGGTAAATATAGAAAAACCGATTATATAGAAATTCCTGTTGCCGATCCTCTTTGTGATCTCTATTGCAGGTACCAGCATAACCGTTGTTGAAATTATATATGCAGCCACTACAAGTGTCAGGTATGATATCCCGGAGTGGAATGTTTGCCCCATGGCCGGGAGGGCAAGATATACGATAGTAGAATCTATAGCGGCCATCAATGTACTCAGTGTGGTCACCGTCAGAATTCCATACCTGTGATCCATTTCTGGACATGCCACAAACCTATAAATTACTTACCTGATTGGAAAATAATACTGGAATTCCCTTGGTATTAAAACAGATGTGCGGGCAATAATTTCTGGAATTATACCGGATTATGCTTTACTCTTTCAACAACAAGGTATTTTTCTTTTTTTATAAGAATGTTTTCCCGGGCAAGCAGGTCAAATATGTGCTCATCCATAGCTATTTCAATATCATCATTGATAAAATAATACATTTTAGGCTCATTGCAATGCCTTTTTACCTTTATAGAAATATCATGTATTGTCTCACAGAACCCGCCATCACATGATACAGTCTCCTCGTTATCCCTCATTACCAGAATTTTTTTGCTCAGGATATCTTTCAGATTTTCCTGAATTTGTATTTTGCCCGAATTTATATTGAAATCTATCATTATTTGCACCAGTATTTTTAATTTTGTACCGTATACACAATGTACATATTTAACTTTGTATGTCAACTATAATGGCAATATCAATATTTTAATAGGACGTGTTCATATATAATTATATGATAACGGTTTACAGCCCTTTGAGAATCAGTTTTGCAGGAGGAGGCACAGATATTAGCCCATTTTACGAAAGGTACGGTGGTGCAGTCCTGAACACTACAATAGATCGGGGAATTATGATACGTTATGAGGATGATGGTAGCTCGCTTGAGGTTTCATCCAGAGATTTCCTGAGAACTGCGCTTATTTCAACAAATAACAGAACTATGGAAAACAAAATTATTGACATGTTCATGGAAAACGGCATAAACACCGGCAGGGTAATAATGAATAGTGATGTCCCTCCAGGTTCAGGGCTTGGCTCCAGTTCTGCACTCATAAATGGAATATTAAAAATGATAAATGCAATAAAAAAAAGGAATGTAGACCCCTATGAACTGGCAAAAGAATCATATCTTACTGAAAAGGATAAATTTAACATTATACTGGGCAAACAGGATCCATATGCAATCTCTATTGGTGGTTTAAAGTATATGGAATTTCGAGAAAACGTTGATAGTACACAGAAATTTGACCTGTCGGATCCATTCGTGAAAGATCTCCAGAGTTCCATATTGCTGGTTTATACAGGCAATACGCGGGAAAGTTCCAGAAGCCTTCAGGATCAGGTAACTAAATCTGAACATGGTGATGAGCAAACAATGGAAAATTTGAATAAAATCAAACACCTTGCACTGGAAATGAGTAAAGCCATTAGCGCGCATAATAGAAATGAGGTATGCAATATAATTAATGAGGGGTGGAATATTAAAAAATCTCTTGGAGCAAATGTAACAAACCAGCGCATAGATGAAATAATAAGCTATGCAAAGGAAAATGGGGCAAAATCAGCCAAATTGCTTGGCGGAGGTTCTGAAGGTTTTATTCTTTTAATTGGAGAAAAGAATGGCATAGATTCACTTCAGAGGAAAATGATGTTAAAATCTGATTTTGTAATCCGCGTCCGTTTTGACAACTGCGGAACGAGGGTAATAAATAACTATATTTAGCCAGGCTAGGAGAAAGAAGAAGATGGAAAAATGAAATATATGCCCGTATAATATGTATGGTAAAAGTGAGCTACCTCATGCTAAAGCATAGAGGCTTCCTGCTTCATTGACCATGCTTAACTTCACATAGGGGCTTATATTAAGCCCTTCAAAGCCAGAGGCAATAATCTCCACGGGCGTTAGTTCCCTACGCTCCATAGGTACATTTAAATTTATATTATATTTCTTAAAATAATTATTTAATTTTTTATTTTTAATTTTTAATAATTCATTTAATTTTATTATTCCATAATAAATCATATTCAATGCAGAATTATAATCCCTATCTATAATAAAACCACAATTAGTACATTGATATATCCTTTCATCTAATTTTATATTATATTTATTATGGCAATTAGAACATTCCTTTGTGGTAGGAATAAATTTATCCAGTAATATAAGTGTTGATGCCTTATGTTTAAGTGCATCTATTATTCCACCTATGCCTGTATTTTCTATTTTCTTTCCGAATATCCTCTGCCATCCTCTTATATTGTCATTCTGTGTTACTACTATATCATAATTGGATGTTAGATAATGGACTATTTTGTTAATAGTGTCTTTTCTTTTATTTGCTGTTTTAGTTTGTTCTTTGTTTAATTTATTTTTAGTTTTATAATAATTCTTAGATTGTTTTTTACTGAGTTTTTTAGTTCCTTCTGCATATTTAGCTTTCCTTGACAATGACCTCTGCAATCTTATTTCTTTTTTGGATTTTGGTATATTATAGTT
>JAKBQO010000211.1 GCA_021835185.1 Thermoplasmata archaeon | reverse complement strand
AACATTTAACTTCGGTGATGAGAAACTCAAGGATATGAATATTAACAGATTAGGGAATGTATTTGTCCCCGATGAAAGTTATGGAGTTGTAATAGAAGAGAAGCTAATGCCCATGATAGAGGAGTTATACAACAAAAAGAAAGAATGGGCACCGGTGGATCTGATAAGGGAAGTTGGATTGAAACTGGACAATGAAAACTCAATTCTATATAACGCTGCAAAAAATAACATACCTGTGTTTGTTCCGGGCATAACCGATGGATCATTCGGGTCACAGCTATGGTCATTCTATGAAATGCACCATGATTTCAAAATAAACATCCTTGAAGATGAGCACAGGCTTTCTGATATAGTATTTGATGCAAAGAAAACGGGCGCATTGATGATAGGGGGCGGCATTTCAAAGCACCATACCATATGGTGGAACCAGTTCAGGGACGGGCTGAACGAGGCTGTTTATATCACAACCGCACAGGAATACGATGGTTCACTCTCAGGTGCAAAGCTTGAGGAAGCAATAACCTGGAAAAAGGTAAGAAAAGATGCAAAATTTGTAAATATTTACGGGGATGCTACAGCAATTCTTCCTATTATGGTTGCCCCATTTTTATAAATTTATTTTAAATAAGCCTTTGTTATTTTTATGTTAAGGATTTCCCATTTGTTTCCGGTGCATATTTTAATGTAAATGCTAGTCCGATGAATTCGAATATGGCGAAGAAGATTATTATTGCCTTCAATCCGTATAATGCATCTATTATGGGAAATGAAAACACAGCAACTATAGATCCAATTCTTGAAACTGAAGTGGCAAAACCCATTGCAGTGCCCCTTATTCTGGTGGGAAATATCTCCAGTGGATACGTATATGTTATCGGGCTCGGCCCTACATTATGGAAAAAGTGAACAAACCCGAAGGCGCTGAAAGTCATCAAAAGGCCTACTACCATATACTGGTTCACAAAGAAGAATAATATAAGTACTGCAAAGGCCCCTAAAAATCCTATTATAAGGAGAAGGCGGCGCCCTATGCGGTCTACATAGTATATTGCAATCAGGAATCCTACAACCACCGGAATTGATTCAGCCATGCCGGTAAACACCACATAGAGATCAGCATAGTATGATGTAATTTCAGTTGAAAATATAAGGGGTGAATAGGTCCATATGCCGTAACTGACGATATCGTATGAAAACCATGCCGCAGTAATAAACATAATATAGGCGGCGTATTTGCCCTTAAATATGTCCCTGAATCTTGTTTTTTCCCTGCTAACGTCAGGCAAACCTTCTATGGTGTATCCTGTTGAAGCTTCAAATTGCTTCTTCGCCCCTTCACCTGCCTCCCTGCCATATTTATGCTGTACCCAGTACGGGCTTTCCGGTATCTTCTTCCGTGAAAACAGGACAAGAATTGGGAACACTGCACCAATCATATACATATACCGCCATGCATTCACCCCTGTAAATAATACAAGCGGCACTGCAAGCCCGAGAAATATCAATGAACCGATTGAAAATGAGAATATATTGAAAAACATGAATTTGCCACGGGATTTTGTAGGCGAAAATTCTGCCTGGATTGATGAACTAACCGGGTAATCAGCACCTATGCCTATTCCAACGATTAATTCAAGTATTGAAAAATTTATGTAATTTGTGGCAAATCCTGTAAGGAAAATAAATATAGAAACGAGGAATAGATCATATATGTATATGAAACGCCTCCCGTAAATATCTGCTATATACCCGGAAATGAGACTCCCGATGAGGACGCCCCCTATTGATGATATTCCCATAATTGAGATCTCATAACTTTTCAGCGACATTACATTGATCAGATATAGCAATGCATATGAGAAAACAGTGAGCGTGTAGCCATCCATCATAACTCCCATGGATGATAGCACTGTAATCTTCCGGACAAATGGTGTTGATGGTGCATCTGAAATAGTTTTATAACTGTTCATTTCAACCGATTATTGCAAATGAATATATAAATATTGAGTATATACCAAATATTAAGTAATTAAGAATTATTATTCACTACCTCATAAAAAAAATATTTATATATCTGTTAGTGATTAAGTGTTGACGACGGTCATAACATCGGGGAAATACCAGGTCTCATTCCGAACCCGACGGTTAAGTCCGATGTGTTGCATACTGTACTATCTTCCGCGAGGGGACGGGAACTATGTTTCGCTGTCGTTTTTATTATCAAATTTTTAATTAATTGTTTTGTACATTGTAAGGAAAATTAATTAATGCACACTCAATCAGGAGTTATGATAAATCCGTGGAGTTCGGCACAGTATTTTGACTACGAGAAATTAATTAAAGAATTCGGAATTCAAAGGCCCGATAACTATTTTGACTATTTTATGTTCAGGCGCCACCTGATATTCGGGCAACGGGGAATGGACTATCTGGAATATTCAATTAAAAACAAGATTAAATTCAATGCCATGACAGGATTAATGCCTTCGGGCAAAATGCACCTGGGCAACAAACTTAGCATAGATCAGATAATATATTTTCAGTCACTGGGAGCAGATGTCTACATAGCTGTTGCAGACCTGGAATCATATGCAACAAGGGGAATAAGCTTTGACAAAGCCCATGATATAGCAATAAATGAATACATAGCCAATTATATATCCATGGGGCTTAAGCCATGCAGGATATATTTCCAGTCTGAAAATTTTGATACACAGAGTTTATCATTTGTCCTATCCAACGAAACAAATATGAGCGAATTAAAATCAATATATGGATTAACAGATTCATCTTCCATATTGCATGTAAATGCGCCTATAATACAGGCTGCAGATGTTTTGCATACTCAGCTGGGGCACCTGGGAGGACCAAGGGCAACCATTG
>JAKBQO010000019.1 GCA_021835185.1 Thermoplasmata archaeon | reverse complement strand
TATGGACAGGGATATGGGAAATATACTTACAGATATTCTAAGTAAAAATGGGAAAGAAATAGAATATAATTCAGTTCCCACAGCAATATCCGGTTCTCCGGGAAATTATTCTGTAACCACAAGTAGAGGTACATTCAATACAGAACTTGTTATATCTGCCACAGGAATAAAACCTTCAACTGAACTTGCAGAAAAAGCAGGACTGAAACTCACCGCAAATGGACTTATAAGTGTGAATGAGTTTTTGCAGACATCTGATCCCGATATTTATGCCGCCGGAGACAATGTGGCTACAAAAAATATTGTTACCGGATCTTCTGATTATTATCCACTTGCACAGATTGCAAATAAGATGGGGAGAACCATAGGAATCAACATATTCGGGAATAAGAGGGTGTTTCCGGGGGCACTTGGAACTACCATTATAAATGTAATGGGATACCAGGTAGGATACACCGGAATAAATGAAAATACTGCAGCAAAACTGGGAATTAATTATGGAAGCGTTTCCATAAAGGCAAAGAGTAAATCTAACTATCTGAATGGTTCCGATATATTCCTAAAGATAATTTATAATAAAAATACCGGGGAAATTGCTGGTGGGCAAATTATAGGAAAGGACAACGCTGCATGGAGGCTCAACGTAATAGCCACGGCAATATGGGGACATATGAAATTGTATGACCTGCTTTACGATGATCTGGGTTATGAACCTGAGTACGGACCGGTATGGGATCCCATAATAATATCTGCCAGTCTTGGATTAGACAAAACGGATCAGGACAAATGAAAGAATAACCATCAGTATGGTAAGTGAAAACAGGCTAACTATAAGTTTGAATATTTTTTTATTATAAATCACAAAGAGAAAGAAATTTACTATTTCTCGCATTTTAAGCTTTGATTTGCCTTCAGTTCTCTTGACGAATACCACTGGATATTCGGTAATCTTGAATCCATGATGTGTGAGCCGATTCACAATATCAACCTGGCCCACATAACCATTTTCTATGTCAACCTGTTTTCCCAGATAATCACATGCTTTTCTACTGTACACCCTAAATCCAGATGTGCAGTCATGGAGATTTATGCCAAAGGAAAGCCTGAAAAGCAAATTTGCACCCCTGCTTATTATTTTTCGAATAAATTCATCGTTGGTTATTCCACTGTCAGTATATCTGGAACCTATGACAAGATCAGATGATGTGTTTATAGCCTGCTCTACCATTCCTGGAATATCCTCTGGCCTGTGGGAAAGGTCAGCGTCCATCACAACAACATACTCAGAAGCGGTTAATCTCATCCCATCTATCTCAGCGCTTATAAGTCCCAACCTTCCCTTCCTGAAAAGAAAATGAACGTCTGGAAACTGTTTAATCAGATCGGCAGTACCATCTGTGGAATTGTCGTCTATAATATATATGAATGAAATATTATCTTTTTTAAGATCGTTTATAAGCTTGCCAAGATTTTCCTTCTCGTTCAGGGCAGGGATAACAACAGAGGCATTAAATTGCATATTAAACCAGAATAATCTTATTCAATTTAAAATATTTGATATTTTCAATTATCATCCAGTATATTAAAAGTCAGAGAAAAAGAAATTATTTACCGGGAATTTTTTCAGCATTCAACCTAAATTTTTCCAGCCTAATATCCTCGATACGGGTAAGTCTCCCTCCAACTGTGAATACTCTTTCATCAGTTTCTATTAAAAATGAATTCTTGTATCCAGGAATTACATCAGTTCCTTTTATACTTCCACTGACATCAATTTCACCATTTTGTGTGCCACCTATAACCTGCCCGGTCAGTTTAAATCCATTATTCATGAAGACATTGATTGCCTCACATGATATCCATGAAGTTTTAAATTCCCAGTTATTTTTTATCTGGAACTTTGAGATGTAAATTGATGGTTTCCATACAATATTATAGTAATAATAATTGATTATGTGAATCATTTCTTCCTCCTGAAAATCTATGGCATATTTTGTTTTTGTGCTTATATTATCCACATATACTATTGCTTCATCCCTGTCCTTAATCATTATTTCTGGAGAAATACCAGGTCTTCTCTTTATCACCACCTTATTAACAAGTTCCACAATATCATATCTGTCAGAATCCGGGAATATTGTCAGTATTACAGAAATTCCCCTTTCAGCAGCATCCAGTATATATTTATCCAAATATTTCAAGAGAGGAAGCCGTAATGATACTATAATTTCAGTTTCGGCATTGATGATCATATTTTTCATCTGTTCCCTGATAAGATTTGCATTATCCATGTACCATAGATAGGGGTTATATTTGGTATTCTCTGGTTCTGTGACCTTTACATATTCTGAAAGTTCATCCTTATATGTCGTCATTTCATTAATGATCCTGTTCAGTGCGATATCCACAGGAACTGCCCTGTATATTTTTTTCTTTCCTGGGCTGATCTCTATCAATCCCTTGTTCAGGAGATTATTAAAAAGATCGTAAACTCTTGGTTGTGGAACACCTGCGGTTGACACTATTGATGTGGATGTCTGTGGCCCGTTCAGCAAAAGAGTCTTATAAACTTTGATTTCATACGGCGATAACCCAAACTTCGAGAGTTTATCAAATAATTCATCACCAGTCATATAGGTTTATTGTAATAACATAAATAAATATTTATATTGAAAAATAAAAAAATTATAACTTTCCTATGTCTTTTACTATATTTATATCCAGCGGAGATTCTCCGGGAGTCCAGTCTGCCGGGATTGCACACATATGCCCTTCGCCTTCAGGGGTGTCATGCAGTACCTTCAATCCCATGAATGCACCATATATATGTCTTACATCTTTACCAAGACCATCATTGAACAATGCTTCATACTGTATTTTACCCTCGGGATCTATAATCACTAACCCCCTCTGTGCCTGGTAGCCCTTTGAGTCAAGGAACCCGTAGTTCTTTGCTATATCCTTTGTATAGTCGTCTATCAGCGGTATCTTGCTTTTGCTTACCCTTGGGGATGTGTCGCACCATGCCTTGTGTGAAAATACGGAATCCTCACTGATGCCGAAAACCTGGGCCCCTTCCTTCAGGAATTTGTCATATGATCCCATAAGGGCTTCAATATCTGTTGCGCAGACGAATGTAAAATCCCCTGGGTAAAATGTCAATATTACCCATTTTCCCCTATAGTCTGACAACTTAATCTTCTTAATCTCTTTCTTTTCCGGAAAATATGTATCCGTTTCAAAGTCAGGTGCTGAGTCTCCTATCTGTAACATTTCTATCAATATTGGATAATTAAATGTTATATTAATTTAATCTTTTAAAATAAAATATAAATAAAAGATTTATGTTATTGAATGAGCTTACTGGCAAATTAATAAAATAGATATAATACAAAAATTTAATTAGGTATACCGAATTTATATATATGAATTTTAAAAATAATGAGGAGGATTACGTTAAAACTATTTTTTCTCTATGTGAAGCTTTTGGCACTGCGAATGAAAATCAGATCAGTAAGGACCTTGGTGTGTCAATGGCTACGGTTTCAGAATATCTGTCGAAGTTGGAGAAGAAACACCTTATAAGGAAAGACAACAGAAACATATACCTGACAACAGAGGGATACACCATGGTGATTCCTGTAATTAAAAAACATAGAATTTCAGAGGTTTTTGCTGTAAAAATGCTGGAAGTCCCATGGGAATATTCCCATTCCGCAGTAATGAATTTAGAACATACTATAGATGACAGATACTTTGAATCATTCGCCAAAAATCTTGGAAACCCACACACATGCCCTCATGGAAATATGATATACAGAAATTATGATGTGAAAGATGTAAATGCAAGGCTGGCCACGCCTGGAAAATACAAGCTGAACAGAATTGTATATGAAGATACAGAAATACTGAAAAAATTGGCAGACCTGGGCATGTATCCCGGTACGGAGATAGAAATTATTCCGGATAATAACACAGTGATATCCAATGAAAATGGAGAAATAAAGTTATCACTTTTATGGGCGAAGACAATAAGACTTGTTAAGTGAGCTACCTCATGCTAAAACATTGAGGCTTCCTGTTTCACTGACAAAATTTACAGTATAATGAGGAAATTTATATGTGCCAGTATTCCTTTTAAACTTGCTTCATGGACTGCTTTTCTTTGTCTTCATAGATTTTTTGGTTGTTATAGAGCGTTTTCTCACGGTCATATTACTTTCCAGAAGAAAACGGTATTTTTCCAGCAATGCCTTGAAATTATCATTCGCTGCATTTAATAATTCTAATGTATCCTTTAAACTCTTTTCATTTATTTCATGCGTTCTGATTTCCATGTTAAGTTCATAGTTATGCATTTCCAACTCATTTATATTGGAATTCTTTCCCTTCAGTTCATTTTGCTGAGAAACGATTTTTGATGCCTGCTCCCTATTTGCCATTGAAAGTTCCCTTATGTTATTCTCCATCTGTTTAGTTTTTGCCTCAAGTTCAGAAATATATTTCATATTTTTAGTAATTTCCTCATTTAGTTTTAAAATCGAATCCTGACTGGAAGCACCCTTATTCTCCATATCATCCTTAAGTTGCCCATTTTCTGCCCTTAGCATCTCAATTTTTTGCTCCAATGACTGGATAATTGTCCTGTTATTTTCCAATTCCGTATTTCTGTCTTCCAGTTCCAGCTGCATATTTTGGTTTTGTTTACCTGCGGCCTCCAGTGCCTCATTGGCGTCAAGAAGGGATTTGTTAAGAGATTCGTTCTGGTTTTTTAACTCTTCCTCCCTTTGTTGGCATGACGCCAGTTTATCATTAAGAGTGTCAATCTGGGATGTTAATTCTTGATTGTCTTTCTGAATTTTTTCCATGCCCATGTGCATTTTCTGGATTTGTTCCTGGAAATCTTCCAGCTGTTTTTTTGCATTTACCATAGTAGAATATATATTATTCAATATATAATTCTTTGTATGAAATATAGGTGGATAAATTATTAAAAAATTCTAATTTCAAACACAAATATCAATACTTTTGGGTTATAATCAGAAAATTTGCCCTATTATGAATAGTTTAAGTATTTATTGTAATTGCTGAATGCATGATTAAAATTGCTGGGCTTGGAATATCTGGAACATACCTCTATCACAGGCTAAAAAACGCCGGTTTTGATGTCAGTGCATACGATCCCAGAAAAGAAAAATACTATATTCCATGTGGTTACGCAACAAATGAGTTCAAAATATCTGAATATATGTCCAGAATAAATATGGATTTTGAGGATTATATACTGAACAGAGCAGGTGATATTACATTCACCGGGAACAATTTTGCCGGAAAAACATTGCAGTCTTCAGGGTTGTGCACATTTGATAAAAACTCACTGGAGGCTGATGCACGTAAAAATATTCACACTGAGCTGTTGAGGGTGCAAAATGATGATATTATAATAGACGCTACAGGCATTTCAAGGGCGTACATTGGCCACAAAATAGGCGATGTCCAGTATAAAACGCTGGAATACCTGACTGAACGTTCAGATTATAAAGATTTTTATTTTTATTTTTTGCCTGGAGGAAGGGGCTATTTCTGGAGTTTCCCATTAGGGAAAAATTTTCATATTGGCGTAGGAACTTTGTCGGAAGAGGATTTTTCATTGGTAAGAAAGTATAAGAAAATAAAGGTTACCTCAAGAAATATCAGGATGGCACCAATGTTTGAAAATGTTTACCATGGAAATGTGATTGGTGTTGGAGAAGCAATCGGAACTGTCTCTCCAATTACTGGTGAGGGCATTGTCCCGTCACTTCAAAGTGCGGAAATACTATATGAATGTCTAAAAATAAATAAAGCCGATGATGTTGGTATCAGATACCAGGAGAAAATTAGAAAGAAATTTGGATATTATAATAAATTGTCTTCAATGGTTTCTAATATACAGAAAGGGGATGTGATAAAAGTTGAGAATATATTGGCATTAAAATCCGTAAAAAGAACTATAAATGACTTTGGAATCAAATTTGATATAGTTCCATTTCTCAGACATTTTATATGATAGAATTGTTATTTGATTTTTGCAAGGAATTCTTTAATTCTTTCATTGAACCCCTTGCTGTCATCAAGATAACATGCATGCTGTCTTCCTATATTGGAAAATTCGGCAGATTGATTGTACCGCATCAACAATTCATAATTTCCTGGAGCTGAAATTGAATCATTTTTTCCCCAAATAAGGAGCATGGGCTTTCCATCAAGTTTGCTTAAATCAGATTCAAATTCAGCAATTCCCACTGCTCCAACGAGGATTAATGCCTTCACTTTGTCTGGATACTTGGTTGCAAAGCCTGTGACTGCCTCACCACCCATGGATGCACCAAGTATAACAACGGGTTCCAGTTTTAGTGCATCGATAAAGCTGGAAATGAAGGTAGACATCTCCATGGCAAGATTCTCAGATTTCCCATAACCGGGAAAATCAATGGACATAGCATGGAATCCCGAGTCCACTACTGCCTGTATTGTTCCTGTTTCTTCGTATGTTCGTGCATTAAATCTGGCGCCATGGCAGATGATAAAGGGAAAACCTTCACCATCCTCTATATAATGTATTTTTGCATCATTAATTGTTACAAATTTGTCTTCCAACATAGCTGACTATGTTTCCCTCTTAGTTAAAATTTTTGCATTTAATGAATATCATCAGCCTCCTATTCTATACAATTATTTTATTTAAAACTTTTGTTTTAATGTATCCTATAATAAATTTATAGGAAATATGTTGAAAACAATTAAAAATATGGCATTTTGAATCAATTAAAATGAATAAAGTAACATACAGATTAAAATTTTAGAAACTTTCACTATATATTATCTACGTGGATTGACGAAAAATTGCTATTATTATGGGTAGTAGTTAAATATCAAAAAAAAATATTTAATCAATGACAGATAAAATCAGTGCCAGAATACTGTGGTTTAGTGAGATATCAAAGGAGGATTTGCCCATTGTTGGAGGGAAATCGTCCAACCTTGGCGAAATGGTAAGGTTGAAAACTATTCCTGTTCCCAATGGATTTTCCACAACAAGTTATGCCTACAAGGAATTTATTAGGGAGAACGATCTGGATGATAAGATTCTTGATATAATAAAAAAAACAGATATAGACGATTCAAAAAAATTGAAAGAGGCAAGTGAAGAAATCAGACAGCTTTTCCTTAATGCACAGTTTAATGACCTATTGGCTCATGAGATCAGGGATTATTACCGCAAGCTCATTGACAGAGAAAAAAATATATACGTTGCCGTTAGATCATCCGCCACATCAGAGGATCTTCCAGACGCAAGCTTTGCTGGAGAACAGGACACATATCTTAATATACATGGAGAGGACGATGTAGTCCAGAACATAAAAGCATGCTATGCAAGCCTTTTCAGTCCAAGAGCGATATATTATAGGGAAAAGAAACACTTCGGGCATTTCAACATTTCCCTGGCCGTGGCTGTTCAGAAGCAGCTATTTTCTGAGGTTTCCGGAGTTATGTTCACTGTTGATGTCTCTACTGGGGACAGTTCCAAAATAATTATTGAGTCAAGTTACGGTTTGGGAGAATATATAGTTGGAGGTGTGGTTACTCCGGATACATACTATGTGGATAAGGCTACAATGAAGATAACCAATAAGATAATAACCAACAAGAACAAGATGCTGAAATGCCTAGAAACAGGTGGTACTGAAGAGCTGGTAGTTGAAAAAGAAATGGCAAACAGGCAGTCACTAACAGATGAGGAAATTATTCATCTTGCCAATTACGGCCTTCAGCTGGAGAAGCATTATGGAAACAGCATGGATGTGGAATGGGCAAAGGATTCCTTTGACCATAAAATATATGTTTTACAGGCAAGATTTGAAACTGTCTGGAACGAGAATAACAGGGGTGGAGAAAAAGTGCAGCAGGAAAAAGAAGCGGATGAAAATGATGTTATTTTAAAGGGATTGCCTGCGTCTCCTGGGAAGATTGCAGGTGTTGCCAAGGTATTGCTCTCGGTAGATGAAATGGAGAAATTCAAGGATGGTGACATACTCGTAACCAGGATGACCGCACCTGACTGGGTGCCCATTATGGGAAAGGCCAAAGCCATAGTTACAGATGAAGGTGGGCTTACATGCCATGCCGCAATAATATCCAGAGAACTTGGAGTTCCATGCATAGTCGGTACATCATCCTTCGGGAAAAAGGCTACAGAGGTTCTAAAGGATGGAGAGACTATTACAATCGATGCAAAAAATGGCCTTGTATACCGTGGGGGGATTACCAATGTGGCGGAAGAGGAAGTCCCTGCGCAGAATGTTTACCATGAAAGCGACATAATAACTGGAACAAAGGTTCTGGTAAACATGGGTGAACCACAGCTCTCTGAGAAAGTTTCAAAGCTTCCATCCGACGGAATAGGACTTATGCGGGAAGAATTCATATGGGCGGAAATAGGTGAACATCCCCTCTCTTTGATAAAAAGTGGAAGAGGTGAATATTTTGTGGACAAACTATCCTCAGAGCTGGCGAGGGTCTGCAGGGATTTTGCCCCAAGGCCAGTTGTTCTGAGATTTTCCGATTTCAAATCTGACGAATATCAGAGCCTGAAGGGGGGAAAGGAATTTGAACCTGAGGAAGACAATCCACTCCTGGGATGGAGGGGTGCTTCAAGATATTATGATGACCGCTATAAAGAGGCATTTAAGCTTGAGCTTAAGGCCATAAAAAAGGCAAGAGATGAATATCTTTTAAAAAATCTATGGGTAATGATACCATTCACTAGAACCGTGGAGGAATTGAAAAAAGTGGTAAAAATTATGGAGGACAACGGACTGGAAAGGACAAAGGACTTCAAGCTGTTTCTTATGTCTGAGATACCAAGCAACATTATCCTTGCGGACAAATTCAATCAGTATGTTGATGGATATTCTATAGGTTCAAATGATCTTACCATGCTTCTTCTTGGTTCTGACAGGAATAATGGGAAAATGAGCTCAATGTTTGATGAACGTGACCTTGCAATAAAGAGGGCAATAAGATATCTAATAAAAATAGCACATAGAGACGGAAAAATAGTTTCAATATGCGGCCAGGCACCGTCACAGTATGATGAAATTGTTGATTTCCTTGTGAGATCCGGAATAGATGACATATCAGTTAACCCCGATGCAGTTACGCATGTAAGGAAAATGGTAGCATCTGTGGAAAAGAGGATACAGCTAGAGGCTGCACTGGGAAAGGTTCAGACAGACCCGGACTGGGATCTGCCATAATCAGTCAAAAATATTTTTTTCTGTCAATTTATAATTTTTTTTAAAAATATAGGCATTGTTATTTTTATCAAAATTTATCAGAACATAACCTGCTGAAAAGATTTCGTGAAACTTCTGTCTCAGCATCAACTTTGTTTTAACTGCCTTATCAAGATCCGTTTTTTTGAACTCATAAAAATCCCGGATAATTTTTATCCCTATCACTTCCTTTTCTGCTTTTTCAACGAATTCCAAATTATAACCATCCACGTAATTTATGAACTGTGGGTTTTCGTAATTCACATTGTAATGCTCCTTTATATGCCATTCGGCAACCAGCCTGTCCGTTGGAAGCCCTCTGTTAATACCGTCATTCATGGTACCATAAAAATTGTCCAGATAATTCCTTGACACTGCGCCAAGCTTGCCTATATTGAAATATCCGTTGAGGCTCATTACAGGATCAAATGTCCATGCTATCATCCTGTAACCGTAAGCAAGGGCAAGCTCCTTTTGCTTCATTTTCATCATATAACCTGCTCCTGAGTATTTTTTCTGGTCAATGACACCGGTCATATGAGAATATAAATATGTATAACCCTGTTTATATCCGGGATAAGAAAAACTCATTCCAATTAATTTACCTCCATCCCATGCCCCGAGGACTAATCCACCATGATATGCCATTGAATGTATGGTATCCTTAAATCCATATATGACAGTATCACTATGCCAGGCAGATTTAATAATTTCCATGAAATCTTCTATCTCCGATGAATTTTCTACAATCCGGACATCCATGTACTTCCATTGCAAACTAAACTTAAATATATCTGGGTGGAATCATAACATGTCATATTATAAGCAGAAAAAAACCGGAATAAAAAACTTATTTATATGTACTAATGATTACCCCATATGTCAATTAAGAACAAGGAAATACTTGTCACCGGTGGCGCAGGTTTCATAGGGTCTAATTTAGTAAATACATTGTCAAAGGATAACCATGTCTATGCACTTGATGACCTCCAGACTGGATCTGTACACAACCTCAGGGACTCAATAGAAAGGGTGGAATTTATCAAGGACAGGGTAAAGAATATAAACGACTACGAAATAAATCCTGATTATATTTTCCACATAGGTATATATTCATCATCCCCAATGTACAAGAACAACCCCCATTTAATGGCAAATGCTATAGATGACCTTATAACTGTACTGGAATATGCAAAAAAGAACAATTCAAAAATAGTTTATGCGTCAACATCGTCCATTTATAACGGTATAAAGGAACAGAAAGAGGATGTCATACCAAAAGTATCTGACTATTATACAGAAGCCAGAATAGCAATGGAGAGAATAGCCAACCTTTACTGCAATCTATATGGCATGGACGTTTCCGGAATGAGATTTTTCTCAGTATATGGTTACAATGAAAGATCTAAGAAAATATATGCAAATCTCATTTCTCAGTTCCTCTGGGCAATGCATGACAATATTTCACCGGTATTGTATGGTGACGGAGAGCAGAAGAGAGACTTTGTATTCATTGAAGACCTTGTAAATGCACTTATTCTTGCTGCCGAAAATAACAAAAAATTCAATGTTTACAACGTGGGAACTGGAAAAAATTATACCTTAAATGAACTTGTACAGATACTAAACAAGCATCTTGGCAAAAAGATAAAACCAGAATACATTGAAAATCCTATGAAGGACACATATGTTTACTACACACTGGCTGATATCAAAAAGACAGAGGAGAAAATAGGGTTCAAAGCTAAAGTTTCACTTGATGAGGGAATTGATAAACTCATAAAATATTATAATTATTAAATTTTAAAAATCATTATTTTCCAGTAAAACAAACATAGATTTTAATATTATTTTTTCATTGTTAATGATATGGCAGTATCACCAAGAAAAGGAATGTTTATCCCCAAAAAATCAACATTCGTACGAAAAAGAAAACATTCATCCCGGGAACGGTTTGAACCGGGATATCTGACCAAAGAAAAACAGAAATTGAAAAATGAAAAGGATAACATCACAAACCTTAGAAAAGCCCTTAATAAATGTGGGGCGAGGATGGACTGTGCCAGGAAGGTTATAAAGAGAAGCAGAATCTGCAGGCATAATTTTGAGGAAATTGAATCTGGCTATCATAAGGTAATAAGGGTTTACCTGCGCAATGGTGGATACATGCATCTGGAAAATGACAGGTGGATATACCATAAAAAAGAATAATCAATCGACATAATTCCTGATCTCCCTTAATAAGGATATGAAATCCTCCTTCTTCAGGAGTCCTGTATTCACATTTCTTGGACTCGGATGGTATGAACAGTATACCCTTATGCCAGAAATATCGTAGTGCGTGCCATGAGAGAACCTAATGCCAGAAATTCTTATACCCCTGGATTTAAAGTCGTTTATTACAGAATCAAAGGCTATCTTTCCAAGGGACAGTATGGCTTTCAGATTTTTCATAAGCCTAATTTCATTTTCAATAAATCCCCTGCAGTTTTCAAGTTCGCTTTTAAGTGGTTTATTGTCCGGTGGAGCACATCTAAGTGCCAGTGTAATATACATATCATTATATTCCAGCCCATCACCGGTTCTTTCCGATGTGGGAATATTTGTAAGACCAACTTCATACATTGAAGATATTAAAAAATCCGAACTTTTATCCCCTGTGAAAATTCTGCCTGTTCTATTGTCCCCATTGAAGGCAGGTGCAAGCCCCACAGCAAGAATTCTACCATTTATATCTCCCTGACCTGTGATAGGTTTATTCCAGTAGTTTTCGCCAGAGTATCTTCTAGGAATGCCCATGCTATTTCTGTATTCAACCAATCTTGCGCATTTTCTGCATGAAATTACCCTTTCATTTAATTTACCGGGGTTCATTTCAAGCTATGTCCCCCATCGACCGGTATCACAGCACCATTTATCCATGAGGACTTCCCTTCAATTAAGTAATCGATCACATTTGATATGTCTTCCGGAGGTGTTTCTAAGTCTCCGTACTTCCTCATTTTCGAATAATCTCTTCCTATTTCAAAACTCTGTTTTATGTATTCCGGCGCAATCACATTTACCCTGACACCTTTCTGAAGTAGCTCTACAGACATCGTCTTTGCAGCCTTTTCCAGTGCATACTTTGAAATGGAATATGAAAGAAGGTTTGTTTTGTTTTTTGTTGATACTGAAGAATTACTAATGAAAATTATGGAAGACCCATATGCCATGTGTTTTACTGCGTATTTTGAAAGATAAAGTGGAATTTTCAGATGGTTCAATATCATCTGATCCAGCCCTTCCAGTCCCTCAATGGAATCTTCCACAAATCCGCCTACCATTACAACCAGTGAATCAAGGGATTTGAAATATCTGGATGCACTGTCAATAAGTGCCTTGCAGCTTTCTTCATCCTTCAATTCCATTGCAATAGAACGAATACTGCCGTAAATGGAATACTCCGAAACAATCTCTTTGAGTTTTTCCTGATTTCTTGAATTTATTATAACATGGTTGTTCTGCAGAAGGAGATCGTAACTAAGAGATTTCCCCAATTCCCCGATTCCTGCAATCAGTATATTTTTTCCAGACATAGATATATAATCGACTGCTATCTAAAATATATTTGGTATTTGCTGGAATCTCAATATTAATATATTATAATCAGATTGATTTTACATGGGGCAGATAATAATAATAGGTTACATACTTGATACAATAGTGGCATTTTTTATTGGCGCATGGTTTTCCAGATTCTGGCTGAGACATCCTTTCAGGGTAAAGCCAGCAACTGGAAAGGATTCGCTCATTGGAAAAACTGGAGAAATAAAATCCACCTTAAAGAACAATTTTTATGAGATAGCTGTAGATTCACAGATATGGCGGGCTCTTCCTGACGATCCCAGTGAGACTTTCCAGAAGGGGGAAATTGCCTATGTGAAATCGGTTAGAGATTTAACGCTTTACATATCGAAAATCAAATAATTATATACTTTTTAATACTGTATTATTATGTACGGATATCACATTGGGGTAATTGGCGGAAGTTTTGCAGATGAAAAATATTGTAATATAGCATATGATGTGGGAAAATATCTTGCCGAAAATAATTGTGCTGTATTCTGTGGAGGAAAGGAGGGTATAATGGAATGTGTTTCCCACGGGGTATACGACAATAATGGCATGGTTGTTGGCATTATTCCCGGAGAAAACCGGATGGAAGGAAATAAATATCTATCCATAGCCATGCCTACTGGTATCGGGTATTTGAGAAATTTCTTTATTATAAGAGCATCTGATGCAATAATTGCCATTGAAGGTTATTCCGGAACTACATCAGAGGCAGCCTTCGCAATATCAGAGGGAAAAAGCGTTGTATCCATTGGAGATCTACAGATCAGGACAAAGGATAATGATGGAAAAATAATATATGAGAATGATCCACAGAAAGCCGTATCCATAGCATTGCATGAGGCAAGAAAATATATTGAAAAATTTCGTTAATTTTTGTTTTTCATGAGATGAACCTTGGTAAGATGTGATACCATGAATAATATGAAGAACAATCCTATCAAATATTCAACTATGACATCTCCCAGAAGTCCGAAATGCACCACGAACATCTTGTATGGCACAAGAAGGTAATAAAGCAGCACTATTCCTATTATCACAATAACAAGTATTGTAAGCCCAGGTTTTAATGATCTCAATTTCTTGAAATAGAGAAATGCTGGGGATACAATGAACACTATACTGAGAGGCAATGCAATCTCACTGAATTCATTCCATTTTACATGGGCTATACTCTTTATCTGCACTGATGCAACTATCATTAAGATAATACCTACTATTATTATTCCAATTTCTATGTAAAGTTTAACATTGGATTTGGGCTTTTCCGGAGGAACATTAACAGGCTGCTGATTCTGGTTATTTGTCTCTGGCCCCGCTGTATTTTCCATATTCTGGGAAAAGTTCTGTTCTTGATTAGAATCCTCGCTGTTTTGATCTGACATTCTGTTCACATAATTTAGTTATTATTAAATTTTCCTATAATCGCCAATAGACGAAGGTAAAATACATAAAGCCATGGGTTATATGGAAAATATGTCAGATGTATATATTGTTTCTGCAAAACGTACACCTATAGGAAAATTCGGGAAATCACTTTCAAAAATCAAGGCGACTGAGCTTGGTGCAGCTGCGATTAAGGGCGTGATCCAGGATTCAGGCATAGATAAAGACCTCATAGAGGAGGTTATAATGGGCAATGTCATCCAGGCAAATGTTGGTCAAAATCCTGCAGGACAGGCTGCTTTTTATGCAGGGCTAAAACCGGAAGTGACAAAAAATACAGTAAATGTTGTATGTGCTTCTGGAATGTTGGCTACTGAAAATGCCGCCAGGGAGATCATGCTTGGAGAACACGACATTATTGTTTCAGGAGGATTTGAAAATATGAGCAATTCTCCCCTTATGATGCCTCCAGAATTCAGGTGGGGTCCAAAACAGCTTCTGTACAAAAATTTAAAAATAGAAGATTCAATGCTTGTTGATGGGCTTGTTGATGCCATTTACGGAGACCATATGGGTGTTTCAGCAGAGCGTTCAGCCAAAAAATACGGTATAACCAGAACCCAGACAGATGAATTTTCTGTGGAAAGCCAGAACAGGGCTATCAGGGCTACGGAATCTGGGGAATTTGCAAAGGAAATTGTGAAACTTGACAATCTTGAAAAGGATGAAGGCATCAGGAAGACGTCCATGGAAGACCTGGCAAAATTAAATCCTGCATTCGACAGAAATGGAATACTTACGGCTGGTAGCTCTTCGCAGCTATCAGACGGTGCCTCCGCATTGATGCTTGCCTCAGAGAAAGCACTGAATGAATATAGATTAAAACCTGTAGCGAAAATTACAGGTTACAGCTCAGCTTCACTGGATACCAGAGATTTTGTTGAAGCCCCCATACCTGCCACAAGGAAACTTCTTGAGAAGCAAAACAAAAAAATAGATTACTATGATCTGGTTGAACACAACGAGGCTTTTTCAGTGGCATCCATTATAGTGAGAGACCAGCTTGGAGTGGAAAAGGACCGGTTCAATGTGAACGGTGGTGCAATTGCTATTGGCCATCCCCTTGGAAACAGCGGTTCCAGAATAATTGTTACTTTGATCAATGCACTTCAGAGCAGACATATGAAAACAGGTCTTGCAACCATATGCCATGGCGGTGGAGGCGGACACACCCTTACCCTTGAATTAATGTGAGAAATATGCAGATTTTGAATTTAAAAATGATCTACGTCAATGATCCCTCCATGAGTGAGGGCTTCGAAAATATGAAAGAAAGCCAGGAGTCAGATCTGAAAGATACACACATGGAAAATCAATCATTATAAAAAGAGGAGAAAAGATGGATATAAGCATAAAAAAGGTTAAACTGGTAAAATACGGTGTGGGATTGAGATGAAAGATGTTTATATAA
>JAKBQO010000210.1 GCA_021835185.1 Thermoplasmata archaeon | reverse complement strand
ACTGAATCTATACAATCAAGTTACTGAAATATTCGGACTAAATAGTGAAATAAAGAATGCAATATCATATCTCATAATAAACGCAACGTTCGACTATAATAGATATTCGCATAAGCTGATATATTAACACAAACATAAATGTACATGAAATAGGATAAATTTATTATCATTCCAATATTCCCTTTCTATATGAAAATATCAAACCAAGTTGAAAGGATAGATGGCACAATGGCAAATTCTTATCTTGTCAAAACCAATGGCATTAACATAATAATAGATGCTGGCACACCTGGTTCAGGCAAAAAAATTATAGAATTTCTTGAATCTGCCAAAATAACGCCTGACATTGTTCTTATCACCCATTACCATGTAGACCATACTGGTGGCCTTTATACCCTTTATGAAAAGTACCACATGGAAATATATGTGCCAACGGATGAGTTAACAATAATTTCTGGGTCAGAACCTGTTCCGTCCAGGCCATTCATGCCGAAACTTGCATCTACGATAACCCATGCCAGGAAAGTGAAGGAATTAAAACCTCTATCCGAAATGAAAGTTTCCGGTATTGAAATTGTTAAAACTCCGGGGCACACCAGGGACTCAACTTCATATTTCTTTAAGGAAGAAAACATTCTATTTTCCGGGGACGCTTGTGTAAACATCAAGGGAAGTCCTGGATACACCAGGATATTTTCTGTGAATGTGGAAAACGCCGAAAAATCGCTCAATAACATAAAAAGTAAAAATGCTATAATTCTTCCAGGACATGGTGATAAAATGGATTTCAGGACAAGTGTCTAACCTTTTATATATTTAATGCATTACATTATATGGAAGAAATAAGCCCGGGACTGGAAAATGTCTACATAAAATATACAGAACTTACATATATTGACGGCCAGAAAGGTATTATGCGTTATAGGGGGTATGACATAAATGACCTCGCTGAGAAATCATCCTTTGAAAAGGTTTCATATCTAATGCTCTATGGGAAATTTCCAGACGATTCAGAATTGAAAGACTTTAAAAAACGAATAAACGACCACCTGGTGCTTGATAGTTATCTAAAGGACATATTGAAGAGCCTCCCTGAAAGATCTGACTCACTGGGGATACTTCAAACTCTTCTGTCGGCAAGAGCCTCGGAAGAATCAAATTATAAATATACAAAAGAAAATGACAGGGAGAAAATACCGGAAATACTGGGCTCCATACTTTCAATGGTAGCAAACATATACAGGGCAAAATCTGGGAACAATATTATTGACCCAGAACCTGGTGAAAACTATGCCGAAACATTTCTAAAAGCATGCTTCGGATCTGTTGATAAAGACAAGGTTAAGGCAATGGATTCAGCACTCATACTTTACATGGACCATGAGATACCAGCATCCACAACCGCGGCACTGGTAACTGCATCAACTCTTTCCGATATGTATTCTTCACTGGCATCGGCAATTGCGGCTCTTCGTGGGCCTTTGCACGGAGGTGCTGCCGAGGGTGCCTACCGTCAGTTTCTTGAAATTGGAACTCCTGACAAGGTTGATAAATGGTTCAGCGAGAATATTCTTAATGGAAAAAGAAGGCTCGTTGGTTTTGGGCACAGAGTTTACCGGACATATGACCCAAGGTTGAAGACATTCAAAAAATATGCTGATATTCTTTCAACTACGGAGGAACAGAAAAACATATTAGAAATTGCAAAAAAACTGGAAGAGAATGGAGTAAAAGCATTTGGTTCAAAGGGTATATACACAAATACCGATTTCTATTCAGGAATGGTTTTCAATGCCATAGGCTTTCCGGTTGACATGTTTACCACACTCTTTGGACTTTCCAGGATATCTGGAATACTGGCACACATAACAGAATACGTTGAAACCCAGGAGCGTTTAATTAGACCGAGGGCAATATACAGGGGCCCGGGCGAAAGGAAATATCCAGAATAATTTCATAATTTCTGGGTAAGATCGGTTACATAGCCAAAGTCCAGAAGACCGAAATCCTCGGTTATTCCATATGCTCTAAACTTTTTTGATACGTTTTTTAGCACCGGCGTAAAATGCTCATTATTTAAAAGTGATTCGGACACATCGGTTCCTGAGGAAAAAAAGCTCATTGCCGGTGTTATGAGTATTTTTTGTTCATTATTATATACAAAGGCAGGTATTTTAAAAACGCTTCCGATTTCATCCCTGAGAACCACGGAAGGATGTTCATGCCCTAATATTGTAAGCTTTCTAAAAGACATATCCCGGTCTCCGTGGTATATATAATAATTATCGGTTTCATAATAGTCATATATTTCAAGGCCATTGGATTTCAGTATTGTCATAAGATAATTGTCATGGTTCCCCTTTATGAATACCAGTTCGGTATCTTTTTTGTAGCGGTCTATGAAATGGTTAACATCATCCCATTCTTGCGGTAAGTTTCTGGAAAACTCCTGTTTAAAGTCACCATTGATAATAATTTTTGAGGGGGAGTACCGGTCAATTATTTGGTCTACCATTTTTTCCACATGATTTCTCTGCAGTTTAGGGAGAAATAGACCATGAAGATTCATCTCTTCCTCGAAACCAAGGTGCAGATCGGAAATAACAACTGCTGAGATGTCCTGCAGGTAAACGCAGTACAGATCCGATATAAAAACGTCCCTTATGATCTGAATATCTTTCAAGTTACCCAACTATTGAAAATCCCATAATAATCTTTACTGTTCTTTATTTTAATAAAATAATGGAAAACAAAGAATTCTATATATGTGCATTCTCTTTAACCTTCAGCAATTATCTCTTAAATGCCCCATGCATTTTCATTTTCATGGATTTTAAAAGGACAAATATTTAAGGCAAATTGCTATGACTTGCTATGGTATCCTCAAGGGTAAATGG
>JAKBQO010000209.1 GCA_021835185.1 Thermoplasmata archaeon | reverse complement strand
AGGAATACACTTGCCTTCCCATAATAGATTCAGATCAGATACTGGCAGAAAAGATAATAATTGCAGCAGGGAAAAAAATAAAGAAACACCATAAATAAACTTTTCCGGAAAATTTTTTTAACCTTAACCTTATATTAAATAATGTTAAAACAGTTTCCTGAAAATGGTTTAAGCTCTGAAAAAATTCACGATGTATTGGATTCCTATGGAAAATACGATATAAAAAACAGCAGAGGCAGATTATTCACATATTTTTATGACCCAGGAATAAAAGAACTGGATAATCTACAGGACATATTCTTGAAATTTTCAAACAGAAATGGAATGGATTATCATGCTTTCCCAAGTACCCTAAAACTTGAAAACGATGTTATTGCCATGATGGGTTCCCTGTTGAATGGTGATGATAGAACTGCAGGCACATTTACCACTGGAGGTACAGAGAGCATTATACTAGCACTAAAAGCGGCAAGGGATACATTCCTGGAAAATCACAACTCGCTTCCGGAGGTTATATTGCCTGTTACAGCTCATCCATCTTTCAGTAAGGCTGTTGAATATCTTGGAATGCGGGAAAAACGTATACCAGTAAATTCTGAGTACCAGGCAGACATTTCTCTTATGCGGAAGGCTATCACCAAGAGTACGGCCATGATAGTTGGGTCGGCACCATCATTTCCATACGGTATTATTGATCCCATAAAGGAACTGTCTGATATTGCCCTTGAATATAAATTATGGCTACATGTGGATGCATGTGTAGGTGGAATGATCCTTCCATTTTTGAAGAGGCTTGGGAAACAAGTGCCAGAATATGATTTTAAATTGCCCGGAGTTTCCTCTATTTCTATTGACCTTCATAAATATGGTTTCACGCCAAAGGGTTCATCGGTGATTCTGTACAGAAACGCGGTACTTCGGAGACATCAGATCTATGTAAATGCAAGATGGCCAGGGTATCCTATGTCTAACGCAGGAATACAGGCAACTAAATCCGCTGGTCCACTTGCTGGCTCATGGGCAATTATGAACTATCTTGGTTACCGTGGTTATACTGAACTGGCAGGCAAAACGCTCACTGCCTACAAAAGGATAACACAGGGAATAAAAAATATAGGCTATGAAATCACGGGGAAACCTGATGCCACAATATTCGCATTTCAGGACAATGTTAACAGCATATTTCAAACGGGAGTGAAAATGATTGAAAAAGGATGGTATCCACAAATACAGCCATCTAACATAAAATTAGGCCTTCCATCAACAGTACACCTGAATATTTCTCCAGTTCATGTGGAAGTTACAGATGAATTTCTAAGTTCACTGGAAGATATACATACAAATCTCTCTGATGACTCTGCAGCTGGTCAGCTTGCCATAGACTCAGCGGATAAAACTGCAGAATACCTCGCACATATGTTAGAAAAACATCCGGAAAACAAAACACTGTTCTTTCATATGCTGTATCAACTTGATCCTGGAAAAGGTGAGGAAATATTCCGGAAAATGACAGATAGGGATTTTCATGCTTCAATAGGATAATATCCATATCTGAGATTTTTACTGTATTCACACTTTTTGGAAGTCCCTAAATTTTAGATTGATTTTCAATCGTCAAATTTATAGAGGTCAGAGGAAAGATATTTCAGACCAGTATCAGGAAGAATGGTTACGACTATGGAACCTCTCTTCATTGAGTCATCCAGCTTCATAGCCGCTGCTACATTTGCCCCACCAGAATATCCTGTAAATAAACCCTCCTTAGCAGCGAGATACCTTGCAACGTTTATGGCTTCATCATCTGTAACACTGAGGTATCCATCGACTAGAGATTCATCCCAGTATGGTGGTTTCACAGCGTGTCCTCCTCCTTGAATCTTGTGCCTTGTGGTTATGACAGGTTTTCCAGCCAGAAATTGTGCTGACTCAGGCTCCACAGGATAGCACTTTATATCCTTCCTGAATTTCTTCAGTGCACTGGATATTCCCACAAATGTTCCTCCAGTGCCAATGTAAGCCACAAAAGCGTCTATATTTCCGTCTGTCTGTTTTATTATTTCACTCCCAGTTGTGTATTCGTGCACAAGATAATTTACAGGATTAATATACTGGTTTGGCCTGTACGCCTGTAGTTTTTCAGTCAGTTCATCAGTTTTTCTTTCGACAGCTTCATTATCCTTTCTGGATACTGTATCCGTGTCTTCGCCAGGTTGCTGTGGAACCAGTACTACCTCGGCACCCAGTGCTTTAAGCATCTGTGCCTTTTCCATTGAATTTCCAGCAGACATGACGGTGACAAAATGATATCCCTTAACAGCACAGGCAATTGCAAGTCCCGTTCCGGTGTTCCCTGAAGTTTTCTCGATAACGGTATCGCCTTTATTTATTATGCCTTTCCGCTCTGCATCTTCAATCATCCCAATTGCTATTCTGTCCTTAATGCTAAAACTAGGGTTATAATACTCTAGCTTCACATAAATCTCTATGTTTCTGCAGCCCGTCCTGTTTAGCCGTACCATCGGTGTGTTGCCAATGGCGCTCAGGATGCTTGCTTTCACATCATCCATATAAATCTATTATTGATATGGTTTTACTATTTAACATATACCTCATTAAGGCCTGTTGACGTTGAATGTCTAAATAGTTGAATATCAAAAATTTACACCTAAATGAGCAAGAAAGTAACTGAGCTTGCTATTTGTATGAATTGCGAAACGACTATATTGATCCATGAAATGAGAGTCAGAAAAGAATCCATTGGATAAGTCCTGAAAAATGGCATGATGGAGATTTCTTCTGTAAAATCCTCTATAAGAGGTTGGGAACGCCTCTGTGTTTCTGTTAGGCATAATACAGGTAAAGGTGTATTTTAATTGCACGTAGACAGGGATGCGTGCAAGGGGAGCACTGATACCCCTAAAGAGGCAACACCGTAACCGGCAGGGACC
>JAKBQO010000208.1 GCA_021835185.1 Thermoplasmata archaeon | reverse complement strand
AAGATGTACTGCCACCCTGTGAAACATCTGCCTGGGCGTTTCTATTATTTTTCCCTCAGAGTCCTTGAACAGATATCTGGCTTCAAGCACTTTTACTGCATTTACGCTCAATTTAAGGTCGTCCTTTACACCTATAAACTCTTTCTCCTGCCTTATGGTGTTTCTCTTTTCCCTGTAGAGTATGTAAGCCTTTGCTACCGATATATAGGGAACGCCATTTATCTTATGTGTCATGAGCACGTTTTCAACAGTATCCTGTATCAGTTCAACTGTAGGCTCAGTGTTTCCTTTTTCCAATTCTTTGGTAACAATATCCGCAAGCTTGTTTGCTTCTTCCATGGACCCTGCTTTGACTGATAACATGGCCTTGAATATTGCCATAGCTATCTTTTTCTTATCGAATGGTACGCTGGACCCGTCCCTTTTTATTACATTATTTAAAACATTAATCATCTTGCATCACGAGTGTAACATCACCAACACATAAAAGAATTTAAAACTTTTTTTTACCGGATATTTTATCATAGTAAAAATATTGTTTGACCAGTATTGGATAAATATTTGTTATCTAATTAGGTAATAAAAGGAATATATATTTTATTTACATATTATATATTTATTATGCCCTTTTATTAGCAATAAAATGACAATGTTTTTCAAAGGATAATTTATTCTATATAATGGATCTCGATGAGTATATATCAAAGCTGAAGAGCTCTTCCGCAACACCAGGAGGTGGGTCTGCATCTGCCATATCGTCTATGTTTGCAGCATCTCTAAATTCCATGGCATCTCTACTGTCAATAGGAAAAAAGAAACTGGCACCATATGAAGACCATTTCAAAAGAATATCAGGGGAATCTGACAGCATTATTGGGGAGTTGAAGATCCTCAGCGGTGAGGACGAAAAAGCCTTCCAGGGCATTATGGATGCTTTACATATGGAAAAAAGTGATAGTGGAAGGGTTAATGCAATAAACATGGCAATAAAAAAAAGTGTTCAGGTATCATGGAAAATCGCAGGGATTTCGCTTCATAATATGGAAAATGCGGTTTTTCTTGGTGAATACGGAAACATGAATCTGGTAACTGATGACTTATCTGCAGCTTACATGGCTTATACCGCCGTTCATACTTCTGTGAACAATATAAAAATAAATCTAAAATTCCAGAAAGAAGAGGATTACAGGGAAGAAGAATTATTAAAATTAAGATTCTTTATGGAAACTGTAGAATGCACGATGGATAGGGCAAGGAAAATAGAAAATTCTATTATTCCCTAATCAAAAATCTTTACTATGTATTTGTTATTGTATATTTATGTTGCAAGATATACAGGAAATCATGAAGATGCTTGGAATAAAGGATTATGATTCATACGGGAAATATGCTGCAAAAATTGGAATTTCAAACTGCAATCCGGAAAAAAATCATGGTAAGCTCATATTGATAACCGCAATGACGCCTACACCTGCCGGTGAGGGAAAAACCACAACGGCCATAGGTCTGGCACAGGCATTGAAGAGACTGGGAAAAAATGCCGGCATTGCAATAAGGGAACCGTCACTTGGCCCGTGCTTCGGTGTAAAAGGTGGTGCAACTGGAGGGGGGAAATCAACGGTAGAACCATCCGATAAGATAAACCTTATTTTCACAGGTGATTTTCCGGCAATTTCAGCTGCACACAATCTACTTTCTGCTATGATAAATAATCACATATATTATGGAAATGAACTTGGAATTGATGTGAAGAAAATAACCTTTCCAAGAACTGTGGATATGGATGACAGATCATTGAGATCCATAATAGTAGGAGATGGTCCAAAGAGCAATGGAATTCTTGCAAGTGATTCATTTGTCATTACTGCCGCATCGGAAATAATGGCTATAATGGCGCTTTCAAAGGGATATGAAGACCTGAAAGAAAGGCTTGGAAATATAATAATAGGGTATACAACAAATAACAGGCCTGTGTTTGCCAGGGACATAAAGGCCAACGGGGCCATGGCGGCTTTGCTTTCAGATGCACTGAAACCTAATATTGTTCAAAGCGTAGAAAATGTCCCTGCAATTATACACACCGGGCCTTTCGGAAACATAGCACACGGAACATCCAGCATTCTTGGAGACTATGCTGCGCTTAACATGTTTGATTATACAGTTACTGAAGCAGGATTCGGTTCAGATTTGGGTTTTGAAAAATTCATGGATATAGTAACCAGGGAAGCTAAAATACCTGTGGACGCTGTAGTGATAGTTGCCACAATACGGGCGATGAAGCATCATGGCGGTGCCAAAAATATAGATGAGGAAAATGTACCGGCACTCAAAACAGGAATTGAAAACTTGTTTGCACATATAAAAAATATAGAGAATTTTGGAATCGAACCTGTTGTTGCGTTGAATATACATCCTGTTGACACTGATAATGAAATTAAGGCTACATCGGAGATTCTGGATACTAAAAAAATAAAATATGCCATTTCAAATGTATATTCCCAGGGTGGGGAAGGTGGAATACAGCTTGCTGAAAAGGTGCTTGGATCTATCCGTGAAAATAAGATCACTTACGCCTATGACATAAATGATCCGATAAGGGTAAAAATTGAAAAAATTGCCAGGAAGGTATATGGTGCCCGGGACATTGAATTTTCAAAGGAAGCACTTATGGATATTAAACGTGCAGAGAATAACGGCTTCGGAAAATTCTATGTGTGCATGGCAAAAACACAATCGTCTATTTCAGATAATCCTTCGCTTTTAAACGTACCTGAAAATTTCAAGGTAAAGGTAAATTCCATTGTTATCAATGGAGGATCGGGGTTCATAATACCCATACTGGGAAACATAATGACAATGCCAGGATTGCCCAGGCATCCAGCAGCGGAGAAAATAGATATTGACAGTAACGGAAATATAACGGGGCTTTCATGAATATTCAAATTGGG
>JAKBQO010000207.1 GCA_021835185.1 Thermoplasmata archaeon | reverse complement strand
TTTATTTATTGGAATGGTAATAGGAGGGCTCGCTGAAGCCTGGGGAATCTCTAATCCCGAGGTACTTATAAGATTAGGTAAATGGCAGGACAGGTTATTTGTAGGGTGTATAGCAATAGCTATAGGGGCAGGAGCTCTTGCACTTTATGGGTTAGCTGCACTTGGTGTTGCATTCCATTGGGGAGTTAAACCTGATTATGTACTGGGTGTGGCCTTTGGAGCTGCATTGTTCGGAGTAGGAATTGCAATTTCAGGATATGTTCCAGGTACGGTATGGATGGGACTCGGAGAAGGAAGGCGTGACGCTATATACGCGCTGCTTGGTGGATTGCTTGGAGCAGCATCCTGGACACTGATATATCAGACATCGTTCGGGCAATGGTTAATAAGCTACGATAATTTTGGGCAAATTTATTTCGGTGGCAAAGTAGATACAAATCTATACGTTGGATTTGGAATAGCAGTTGTGTGGGCAATAGTTATGTTCTCCATAGCATATTTCCTTCCAAGGTATAAGGGAGGAAAAAGCTGTGCTTATACTTCATTGCACAAATCAGGGAAAATGAGCACAGTTGAACAGGAAAAATACATAGAAACTGCGGGAATGCTTATGGAAGGGGCTTCTATGCCACTTGGCAAGAACAATATTGCTGAGAAAGTAAATTATCACTGGACTGTCTCATCTAAATTATTTGGTGTGGTCATGATGTCCGTAGGAATAATTATAGGGTTAATGGTTGTACTGGAAATGTTTCTGCACCAGATCTTTGGTGAATCAACAACGTATTCATGGATTGTGGCAAAAATATGGCTTCCTGCAGGAGTATATAGCTATAGCACTCTTGTTGTCCACACAATAGGATGGGAACCTTTCAGTGATATAGGTACTCTATTCGGTGCTTTTCTGGCTTCAATATTTTTCACAAGGAGATTTCAATCATTCAACAGCGTTATTCCTCCTTCATGGGAGACAAGATTTGGAAACAGCCAGATAAAAAGGGCAGGAGGTGCTTTTACAGGAGGTTTCATGATGTTGCTTGGGGCAAGGATGGCAGATGGCTGTGCTTCAGGGCATATACTGAGCGGTGATTTGCAGATGGCAGTAAGTAGCCTGGAATTCTTTATAGTAGTGATAATATTCCTGCTAATTGCCGCCCGTTTAATATACAGGAAGGTGAACTAAATGGAAGAAAAAGAAATTGATCAGGCTGAAATAAACAGAGAAAATGTTGAGCCGAAAAAGAAAGATGAAAGAGGAGTCAAAGCCTTTGTAATAACTATGGTGGGCATTGTAATAGTTACTGCTGCACTGACATCCGGTACATACAATGGTTATGACCCCAACGCCTATTCTGTTGCAATTACAGGATTCTTTGTAATAGTAACAATTGTAATGACAGCTGTTTGGTACAGAACAAAATATGACAATTATAGTTATGATCCGAAGAAAAATAAAAAATAATATTAAATTTTATTATAAAATTTCCAAATAATATATTAAAATAAATTTATAAATTATTCAATGATTTAACCATTTTAACGCAGCTTTCCAGGGCTTCCTTTGCCATGTCTATTCTGGCTTCAGCCTGCAACCTGGATTCCCCAGGGCCGGATATGCCTAAAGCAACAGGCTTCTCATATTCTAATGATAAATCAGTTATTTTTCTTGCTGCATTTTCCATTATTATTCTATGGTGGTCTGTTTCCCCTTTTATCACAGCACCTATTGCTATTATACCATCTATATCGTCAATTTTTAACAATTTTTTAATTCCTAAGGGTATATCAAAAGTTCCAGGTACTTTAAGTATTTTATACTCAATACCCAGAAAATCTGCATAATCTTTAGCTCTCTCCACCATCATCATTGTTATATCATAATTAAATTCTGCAACTACCATTCCTATTTTCATTTATATCACCTAATGTTTATGTCCGGCACTTCCTGAATTAACCGGACCCCTGTCCTCAAATCCCTGCCTTAACCCATTGCCCGCATTTTCCGTTAATTTCTCAGGATCGAATAGCAAATAATATGCGTTCACTGCGTGTTCTCTTGACCTGTTGTCACATAGCCATGCAAGTTCCCTATCATCTATAGCTTCATCCTCATGGACAAAAACTTCCAGAATATGCTTCATTGTCTTTAACTGTACTTCCATTAAGCCTGTTGATGCTATCTGTGCTGACATTTTATCTACAGGCATTGGTCCGGGCATGCCGAACGCCATTACTAAATCGCAGTTGTATTCACTGAACAATTTTAATGCTGCTACCGGCGTATCCTTTATTCCCGGGACAGTGTACCTTTTTATATCAAATCCGGTTCCGGTTTTATACAATTCATCTATTGCAGATGAAGCCATGTCGTACCTTGCAAATGTTGTATCCACTATTCCTATCAATTTCATTGTAAAATCCTATCCGTTTTATTGAAATCGTCTATAATCTCCTTCCCGTTTATCAATACAATGTTATGTTCATCTGCATATTTTTTAGATTCTTCCAGGGTCATGGAATTAAAGGAATCGCTCAGTGTTTCCACTATTGTTGCACTGGGTATCAAACCGGCTTTCTCTACAATATATGTGCTTAATTCAGTATGGCCTTTCCTCTCTTTAAAATAATTATTCCTCGCTATTAATAAATGTATATGGCCCGGAACCCTGAATATTTTCCCGAAATTCTTTTCGTTTTCATTTGCATTATTTCCCAGAGAATTTATAAATTCCGAAAAATGCTTTACCGTTTTATATCTATCATTATCAGGTATGCCCGTGTAAGTATCCCTTGAATTTACTGTCAATGAAAAGGCATCTTTCGTATCATAGCCCATGTCTGATGAATTTAAAACTGATTTATCCATATCCAGAGACCTGTAAAATAAATCATCCAGGTAGGGCAAATTGAATTTTTTTGCATCTTTTTCCCTTATTGTAGTGCATATTAAACCCCCTCCA
>JAKBQO010000206.1 GCA_021835185.1 Thermoplasmata archaeon | reverse complement strand
ATACCATGGTGAAGACCTGCAGAGTCATGTCCTATTCCAGTGTACAGCAAGGACATATTGTCTTTCAGTTTTTCCAGTTTTTCATAGTTAAGCGTCACAGGATTTACATATACAGAATCATTTTCATTGAATTTCAGCATGTTTATCCCACCGAAGGATGCCATGTACTGATCCTGCATGCCGCCCGGTTCACGCAATATCTTACGTTCTATTTTTATTGCTTCTTCTGCAAGTTGCTCTCTGCTTGCAAATTCCGATTTATAAGCATGGAGAGCATTGAGAAGCCCTACAAGGAATGTTGAACTGGATCCCAGTCCAGTCCCAGTTGAAGGTATATCTGAGACGCTCAGTATCTCAATTCCACCGTCTATGTCAAGAAGTTTCATTGCTTCCCTCACACTGGGATGCCTGATTTCGTCAACTGTGTCAACTATTTCGGTGCTAGAATAGGATACTCTTATTCTGTGGTCAAATTTCCTGTTTACAATAATATAAATATACTTATTTATGGCAGCCGAAATTAAAAGTCCACCATAATTCTTGTAGTATTCGGGTATGTCGGTGCCCCCTCCAACTAATCCGATTCTAAGCGGGGTTTTGGTTATAATCATAAGAGGTCAGTCAAAATATTTATAAAAAATTATCTGTGGCCTCAATAGTTCACGTCAATAATGGAGCATATCATATGTATAGCCGTTATGTGTATTTCCTGTATTATAGAGGTAAGATCACTGTCAGCATGAAAAACATTTCTGCATATGCCCAAAAGCTTTCCACCAGATTTCCCAGTAAACCCCAGAGTGAATGCACCTATGGAATTTGCCTCTTCGATTGCCTTTACAACATTTTTTGAGTTTCCTGAGGTGCTGATTCCCACAACATAATCCTCCTTTCTGCATAATGCCTGAATCTGCCTTGAGAATATATCCTCATATGAATAGTCGTTTCCTATTGCTGTGAGGGATGAAGTATTGGTTGTCAATGCTATTGCCGGGAGGGCCTTTCTTTCTTTCATGAAATGTCCTGTGAGTTCTGCTACGAAATGCTGTGCATCGGCGGCTGATCCTCCGTTTCCAAAAACAATTAATTTTCCATTGTTTTTAAAAGAATTTAGTATGCCCTCTCCTATTACTTTAATCTGGTTAATATCTATGTTCTTCCTGGCTGCTATGCCCTGGTTTTTGTATTCCTCCAAATCCATACTGGTAAAATCATACAATATTAATAAATATATGTTTGCACAAAATAAGTAGATGGATTATTTCCGCATGTAACAGTTATAACCTTATTTTAGGAAAAATTTTATTATATAAAGTGATTAGGGTTATAATGTCGTATATATTGTTTCCGAAAAACATTCAGATTAAGGATAACAAAAGCATATATATAGACAGGAACACTGTAAAGGATGAGGAATCTTTTTCACTTTTGATACCAGAAAACAAATCTGATATGGTAATACAATATCTTAAAATACACAGAGGCTTTGCAAATGCCACTCCAAGTTTTGATCATGGAGAGGATTATGGAATTTCTAAAATTATAAAAGCTCCATGGGAGCTGCATATGAGAGTATATAACGATTCGTATTTTCCAGGATATTCTAAAATGCTGGCTCATATAGAGATAGCAAGAAAATATGTACAGCATCTGAACTTCAAATATGTACAGCCGGTTATATACGAACCATACAGGTATTATAAATCTGTTTTTGGCGAATTTATACTCGCATACAGATCCAGATATATGGTTGAGAACATAAGCGAGAACTACTGGTTCCGTCTGATGAATCCTGAATTGCTTATTCCCTGGTCTCCAACTGCCCTGTTAAAAACATCAGTAAATATGGTTTCAGAAAAACTTAAGGAATATTTCGTGAAAGACGAAAAATGATGTGTTTCGTTGATAAATTTTTATAATCCCAAAATTTATATAAATAACATTTATAGACCTTACTAACATGCCTTTATTCATGTATTTTTATCTCTTGTTGATTAGAGGGTTTTAAAAAATATAGTGAAAAATATGAAAGAAAAGCAGAAGTTAGATGGGAGAGATACATACACACCAAGGGGTGTTCCACATGGAAAATCAATCAATATAAAAGGAGAAGAAAAGAAGATGGATATAAGCACAAAGAAGGTCAAACTGTTAAAATTTGGAAAGGGATTGGTATTCACTACACAATTCCTCCCCAGTATTCCGCATGGGACCTCTCTGGGGGTATAAGATGAACCTTAAATTATCATCACTTCCATATTTTCAGCGCTGGTTCGTTGTCGGTGCCATAATTGGTGTGTTCGCTGGCCTGGGTTCACTGGCATTTTTTTTCGCAATCAGGCTTTTTGAAATTATTTTCTTTACCCATATTGTAGGTATGTCAATACCACACCCATTAGGTGAAGGAGGGTCTGCTGTTTACCATTTTTATGCACTGCGTTATTATCTTATACCCATAGTGGTGGCGACTGGAGGGCTTATTACTGGCTTTATAGTATATACATTTGACCCATCTTCAGAAGGGCATGGGACAGATGCAGCTATACGGGCATTTCATTATAACCATGGAAAAATAAAGCGCAGAACACCACTGGTAAAAACAATAGCCTCCGCTGTAACTATCGGATCAGGTGGAAGTGCGGGCAGGGAAGGGCCCACAGCGCTTATAGCGGCCGGAATAGGGTCATTTCTGGCCGACATTCTTGGACTCAGCCCCAAGGATAGGAGAATTGCTGTAGCCGTGGGAATCGGTGCAGGAATAGGGACAATATTCAAGGCGCCCATTGGGGGGTCTATTCTCGGTGCTGAAATACTCTACAGGCGGGATTTTGAATCCGAGGTGATTTTTCCATCACTTGTTGCCTCTTCCATAGGTTATTCGATTTTTGCATCGGTTGTAGGTTTTGAACCCATATTTGGATATTATCTTGCCCCCTTCAATGTCATGAGATTGCCATTTTATGCAGTACTTGGGCTT
>JAKBQO010000205.1 GCA_021835185.1 Thermoplasmata archaeon | reverse complement strand
TCTTATTAATTTTTTATCCACCAGATTGTCTTATCACCGTTATCCTCTATGTAGATGTTTTGTTCCTCAAGTTTTTTCCTAATATAGTCAGAAAGGGCATAATTCTTCTCAGATCTTGCACGGTTTCTTATTTCTATTACCAGATCCATAATACCCGTGCCTAGGCTCCTTTTAGGATATATTATATTAAGGAATGAGTCTACATAGTTTACAATTCCAACTATTTCTGATGCTGTTTCAGAGGAAATGTCTCCAATGTTTTTATATATCTCTGAAACGAAGGCTGTAAATTCCCTTATAAGACCCCTTGTGTCAAAATTTCTGTCCATTACATTATTGAAATGTTTGATTATTTTTTCACTGCTTACAGTGTAATTGCCCTGGGAAGATTTAACCTCCAGCATCTTATTGTAAAATATGTTTATTCTTTCCACTGCATCCTGTGAATCTTTCATGAGCTGTTCGGAAAAATCTATAACAGTATTGTAATTGGAGTTTACCATGGCATACCTGAGATCCTCTGGCCTGTAAAGTTCTAGAATGTCTCTGGTCTGTATAAAATTTTTTAATGATTTGGACATCTTTTCTTTATTTATATTCACCATTCCTGTGTGTATCCAGTATCTGGCAAGGTATTTCTTTCCACTTATGGAGCGCATCTGAGCTATTTCCGCCTCGTGGTGGGGAAAAATAAGGTCGTTCCCGCCCCCATGTATATCATATTCCGATCCGAAATATGCTTCTGTTATAGCTGTATCCTCTATATGCCAGCCTGGACGCCCTTTTCCCCATGGAGAATCCCAGAACGGTTCCCCGGGTTTCATTTTCTTCCATAAAACAAAGTCCTCTGGAGCGTTTTTCTCCTCTTTGATAACACCCCTGGTATTTTCCCTTATCTGATCCAGATTCTGATTGGACAATTCACCGTATTCTGAGAATTTTTTTACATTGAAATATACACCATCCTTTGTTTCGTAAGCGTATCCATGATCTATAATTCTCTTAATCTGCCCTATAATTTCCTTTATATAGAGGCTAGCCCTGGCATAATAATTAATACTATCTACTCTGAGCCTCTGCATGATTTTTGTATATTCTTCAAAATAATGGTCGGCTATTTCTTTATAGGTTTTTCCTTCATCTGCTGCCTTATTAATTATTTTGTCATCAATGTCTGTTATATTCTGAAGATAAAATACGCTATATCCTCTGGCACTCAGATATTTTGCTATTACATCAAAGAATATATTTGTCCGTGCATGCCCGATGTGTGATTCATCGTATACGGTAGGGCCGCATACGAACATGTTAATCCTTCCTGAATTCAATGGGAGAAAGTCTTCATCTTTCTGCCCCAGAGTGTTGTGGATAATCATTATTGCCTCATTCGAGTATTATAAATAAATTTAATGGAGTGCATAACCATTCGGAAAATACCATAGAGGAATTGGAGGGAGTTATTTCACAGCTTTCAATTTCCATTTTTCATATTCGGTTTTTATTATATTATAAATATTCTTTCCTCCTTCGGCCTTTAATAGCTCATCTCTTAATTTACAAACATTTTCGGCCATGGATTTCAATGATTCCCTACTGTCTGCAAGTTTAACTATGGTATCCCTGAAGTTTTCTGTTTTTTCAACCATTATAGCATTTATGATATCATAATTTGTCAGGCCACGAATACCTATCTCTGTGGATAGTATGGGGAGTCCGTGCATAATATAATCCACCATTTTGACATTTCTGCCTCCACCGGTGAATATGGGATTAATTGCTAGAAAACTATTCTTAAATAATTGATTTTTTTTGTTTTCATCTACCAGTCCGTGAAATATCACATTCTTAGGTGTATGTGAAAATCCATGGGTATTTACGTTTCCTACTATATCAAACTGAAAATCCGGCAATGTTTTTGCAATTGATATAATAAATTCCACAGCTTCTATATTTGGTTTGTAAATTGAACCAATAAATATAATATGATTGGATTTTTCATCTTTCCACTGGTATGCTTTATTGCCTAATATGTGGGTTGCAAGCACTGCATTTTTTGAGTTCAACTTTTCTTTAAAATACTTGAGGTCGTTTTCTGACACTGAAAGGATCAGGTCGGCTCGCATAACAAGGTTATTCTCTATTTGCATTGCATAATCATGGTATTTATTACCAATACGGAGGGAAGACTCAATGTTATGTGCATCGTATACCACGAACTTGTTATCTAAAAATTTCTGAAATAAAGGATACTGCCACGGGCCTTCAAATATTACTATCTCAGCCTCTGAAATTAATGATTTAACATCCATTATATATTTTCTTCTCAATAGTGAACCCTTTGATATTGCAATTTCGAGGTATCTCTGCCCCTTAATAATGGAATAAGCCGTTGTCGCCAGCGACCTATATTCACTAACATTATTTTCTTTGGTATCGTGCAGTATAAGACCTCCTACGGAGCATATATTCCATGAATTTTCTTCCAGAAGATGATTTACCCTCAATGCATAAGCAGATATGTAATCCGGGATTATTTTTCCATGGCATAGTTGAAGGCTTTTGATATCACTCATCCTGATAGATATTCAAAAACAGATATAAAATTTGGTATTAGTGAGAAGTTAGTTAAAGAAATTGTACTGACTGGTAAATACTGTTAAAATCCCATATAGTCAATGATTAAGATAATATGGTTTTCTTGATAGTGCACATTATTAATAATGATGAAAGCTACAGAGGTTTTAAATTTATTGATGATATTCGGGAAAACTTTTCGGAGTAAAATATTGCTCAATAAAATGAAAAATTATAATGAGTAGTATATTTTTAAGATTCTCAGGGAACAAGAAAAATAGTTATTTATGGAAAGTTATCCACTGCAAAACAGGAGAATGACTTGCAAAATCGGATTAATTAAATGATGTGGCAATGCTTCTTTAATGATTTTAAAATGAATTATAAATTTCCTTTAAAGAAGATG
>JAKBQO010000204.1 GCA_021835185.1 Thermoplasmata archaeon | reverse complement strand
GTATGAACTATCAGCAATGTGACTCGGAACTCCATACATAAAAGAAAGAACAGATGAGGAAAAGGCGTATTTTGCCGGGAAGGGTTTTAACGTTACAGGATCCTGCGGCCTGAATAAGGTATATGCACTTGATATAGCAGATACAGAATTAGATGAAATCAGGGCAATGATAGATAAAAACATTGATAGTGTTAAAAATTCCGAAATAATTTATATTTCATGCACTGCAATGACCACATCAAAAATTCTGGATAAATTAAGTATGATATACAGAAAACAAGTTATATCAGAAAACTCGGCCATACTGTGGAAGATATCCAGGATAACCGGAAATCCAGTAAAAATACCGGGGTTGCAGTATATTTGATTTAATGCTAAATTATTTTACTATGAATAATTATTTATTTTTAGTCACGATATGATTCTATGTCAATGGCTTATAGTAAGGATTACTGGTACGATTATCTCAAAGATAAGGAGATAAAGGAGAAAGATGCCCGTGAACTGCTTAATCTGGATATTTATTCATTAATGTCCCTTGGTGATTCACTCACATCACTGGAAGTTGGAGACAAAGTTTCATATGCTGTCTCATACAACATTAATTATTCCAATTATTGCACTGCCTCATGCCCCATATGCGCATATTATGTTCCATACAAAATAAAAAAACACAACCCTGAAAAAGGCTTTGAGCTCTCCGTGGAAGATGTCCATAAAGAAGCAATGAAGGCAAAGGACCTAAATGTAACCGAGATACATATAGTGGGCGGATTCAATCCTGATTTAAGTATAGAATACTATGAAAACATTTTCAGGGAAGTCAAGAAAGTTCTCCCTGATATTACACTGAAAACATTCACAATACCGGAAATAGATTTCATAGCAAGAACTACAGGAAACTCAATTCCCGAGATTATAGAGAGATTCAGGAATGCAGGGATGGATGCGCATACAGGTGGCGGAGCTGAGATATTCAATGAAAAGGTCAGGGAACAGATAACAACGCCTGAAAAAATATCTGGGGAAAAATGGCTCGAAGATGCAAAACTCATACACAGCCTTGGGGTAAAAGGCAACTCCACAATGACCTACGGTACAGTGGAAGACTATGATGACATAATAAACCATATGATAAGGCTCAGAGATAACGAGCTTGAGCAGCCTGGGTTCCTGTCATTTATTCCATTGAAGTTCAGCATAGAAAATACACCACTGTACAAAATGGGAAAGGTAAGGATGGCTGCCTCAGGAGACAAGGATATCAGGGTTTATGCACTTGCAAGGGCAATTCTTGGCAAATCCATAAGAAATGTGAGTGTATACTGGGTTGCCCTGGGTAAAGAACTGGCACAGGTTGCCCTAATGTCCGGTGGCAGCGACCTTGTTGGCACTGCCTTCAGCGAGAAGGTCTTCGGTGCAACAAACAGGCATACTTCCGGAAGTGTGGAGGAACTTAATCATCTTATAGAGGAAATTGGAAAGATCCCTGCACTCAGGGATACGTTCTATAACATAAAGGAGTACTACTGACATGATAGGACTTATCAATATTTCACACTCTGACCCGCTCAGCATGACATTTTCACAAGAAGAAATAGTAAGGAAAAGTGCTGCAGACAATTATGTTGATTTGAAAAACGGAAAAACTGAAATAGGCATGATATCGCTTGTTACATACCTGAAAAATAAGGATGCCTTGAATATCGTAAAAACCATGAACATACATACAAGGGCAAACAGCATCTCAGCCATACTTGTTTCCAGATTCAATCATATTAAAAATAATATTAAAGTGAATGTAACATCACTGACAAAGACTAGTGAATTTTATATGAAATTAGTACTTGAAAAAATGGGCATATCATATGAAATAAATGAATCAGAATATAGTGACTGTGAAAGCCTTCTTGAAAACGCCGATTATGCACTTGTAATAGGTGATGACGCAATTAGGGCTTATTCAGGTTATGCAAACATACTTATGGACGTGGGCCTTGAGTTCTCAAAATTATATGGACTGGAGCCGGTTTACGCCGTTTCAGCAACTCGAAGTAATATAGAAATCAGTGAGACCAGGATTAAAGATTTAAATCGGCACATAAAAGATTCCAGAAACTATATTCCAGAATGCGTTGAAAAAAACTATTTAAAATTCCATGTAAAGAGAGAGCTTATGGAGGAATATTACAGGGTTATGGACTACTCCTTCACTGATAGCGTAATGAAAACCATTGAATTTGTAAAGAGTTTAATGGACTGAACAATTTTATGGCTTTTGAAACTATATGTACATTTTATTAATTGCAGTTGCAAGTGTATTATGCAAACACACAGCCATACTGGCGTATTGGTGAAAAAACAGGGCAAAAAGACCCCGAATAAGGACACTAGATGAGTGGTTATTTTTTCATCCCACTGTAGTGGATGCCCAGTACAGCACGAAAACTAACTCAATTCTGAAATACTGTGCAAATCGATAATGATATTAGGAAACAGGCAATAATAATAAGTGCATAGAAAAGTTATCATTGTTGGTGGTGGCAATGCCGCCCTTAGTGGTGCCATAGAATGTGCAGAAAGAGGCGATGACGTAACTTTATTTGAAACGTCTACAGCGGCATTGAGAGGTGGCAATTCCAAATATACACGAGATATTAGATATGCGCATAAAGAAGATGAATTTACAGCAGGTAAGTATCCAAAAGAGGAATTAAAGAAAGATCTCCTGAGTGTGTCTGGAGGGTTTGATAATCCTGAAGTTGCAGAACTTGTTATTGATAGATCGCAAGAGATGGCGGAATGGATGCAAAAGCATAATATAACTTTCAAGAAAGAAATTAGGGGTACTTTAAGCCTCTCAAGAACCAACGCATTTTTTATGGGAGGAGGACGAGTTTTAGTAGATACTTATTATAAATTAATAAAAAGATTACATGTTAAAGTATTCTATGAGGCACCTATTGTCTCTATCAGCATAGCTAATGGCAGATCG
>JAKBQO010000203.1 GCA_021835185.1 Thermoplasmata archaeon | reverse complement strand
GAAATCTTGCTTCCTCAAGCAGTATCCTGAATTTCAGTTCACAGGTGGGTGGAACCGTTTCTCCATTATTGATGGGATTCCTGTTTTCCATTTACGGAAATTTTCAACTGGCATTCATCATTGTTGCCATAATTTCTATTCTCACCTTAATAATTCCCTTAATACGGCTCACAGCCTGAAATTATTTTCGCCTCTCTTTGAGCCTTGCCTTATCTATTTTTCCTACACTGGTCATGGGCATTTCATCTATGATGATAAACTCAACCGGTATCCACCATTTATTTATATTTCCCCTGGAAGCATGTGATTCCATGAACTGCCTCAGGCTTTCTATTTCTATTGAACCGGATGGCTTGACCCAGGCTATGGGACGCTCTCCCCATTTCTCATCCTCTATAGCTGTAACTGCGGCAATTTCTATGCCCGGGTACTCAGAGATTATGGATTCTATTATAGATGTGGGAATCCATTCTCCCCCGCTCTTTACCACATCCTTGACGCGGTCCAGTATTTTTATTCCACCATCCATTGTCATTGCCGCAACATCCCCAGTTTTGAACCAGCCATTTTCATATTCTTTTCCGGCAGGTTTGTTAAGATACTTTCCCGGAAGCCATGGTGCATTTACCCATAACTCACCTATCTTCTCCTTCTCAAGTATATTCCCTTCACTGTCTCTGACTGTTGCATTGACCATGGGAACAGGATGTGTAACCATTCTTAAGGATTCATATTCATCTGCATGACCAAGGGAAATTGATGCGGCAAGCATGTCTGTGCCGCCGTATATGGTTGAAAATTTTATACCTCTTGAGGTGAGATTCTTGGCAAGTCCCTTGCTGATTGGTGAACCTCCTATAAGCATTTTTATACCCCTGAGCCTGTTATCCTTATCATGTGCCAGAAGATCATAAACCATAGTCGGCACAGCGTTTATCCATGTTACATTGTTTTTCTCTATTGCATCCAAAACCTTTTCTGCTTCGTATTTCCCAGTCAGAATATAGTCTGTGCCAAGATAGGTAGCATGAAAAGCCGATCCCCATGACCATATGTGATAGAATGGGATAAGTGAGAGTATGTTATCCTTTGAATCCAGTGATGCCGGAGTCTCAAACAATCCTAGCTGATAAAGAATACTCAGAGCCCCATTGACTGACTTTTCATTTGAATATAATACCTCCTTTGGTTTTCCCGTAGTGCCTGATGTAAACAATATTGAATAATTATCACTACCATCAGTTTTTTCCTCCCTATGAAGGTCACTGTTTAAAAGATCATGGAATTTTATGTAATTTCCACCCTCTGACAGTGATACCACATGGTCTTCGCTGAATCCCTTCCATATGCCAGCATTAATGAATTCCTTGGATGCAAATACATATTCTGCACCAGATTCTTTTAATGTTTCCATTGCCATATTCCACGGTAATTTTATATTTACAGGATATATTATTGACCCGGTCATGCTGGATGCAAAAAGAAGTTCCATAAACTCTATGGAATTATAATCAGCAACACCTATTACTGTACCCTTGGATATCCCCATTTTGTTCAGTGATGTAGCCAGCCTTGAGACCCTGTCAAAAAGCTGCCTGTATGTTATGCTTTTTTTACCATCTATTACTTTACTTTCAGGAAACAGGTTAGATGCTCTCCGTAAAATGTTTATCACAGTAAATCCATTTTCCATTTTATCACCTAGTTTTTTATGGATCTCTCTGTCCTGTCCACATGTATAAGCAGGTCAGCATCATCCATGGCTTCGCTGTAGTAATCCCCCTTTTTCACGAATCTTCGGGCATACAATAATCCGACTTTTATAAAATCACGGTTTCCGGTACTGTTGCCAATATGAATAAGAAGGATGGCTGCCATTGAATGCCCCATAACCTCCATGCTGTATTTTGCATGAAATTGAGACTCTATGGCTCCCATTGATAACAGTTTTTCTATGCTTTCCTTAAGGGACCGGTAACAGGATTCAGCAGTTTCCTTTTCTTCCCTGATTTCAGATACAATATCACCGAAATCCGAAAGGAGTTTAATATGTGCATTCTTTCTCATTATTGCCTCAAGCATATCTAAGGCCTGTATATTGCTTGCACCTTCCCATATGGGCGTTATCAATGCCTCACGATGCCATCTTTCAATGGGGAATTCCGATAGAAATCCAATTCCTCCATGGAGTTCTGTTGCCATCTGTGTTATTTTTGCTGAGGATTCGGCCGTTATGTTCTTTACTATATGTGTCATTAGCCTTGCATAATTGTATCCTTCATCATATGGTGGCCTAGAATCTATGGAATTGTTGAAAAGTTGAATAGATTTGAATGTAAGGGCAATGGAACCTTCAAGAAGAACCTCCATGTCCAGTAAATCTTTCTTTACCCCAGGATGTTCTATAAGCAGATTTCCAAAGGTTTTTCTTTTCATGGCATAGTAGTATGCTTCAAGATAAGCTTTTCTTGCAATTCCACATGCTGCAGCACCATTGTCCAGCCTTGAAACCATTAAATCCTCAGTTATATAGTATATTGCCTTTCCTGCATCGCCTATCATCTGTGCCTCTGAGCTATCCAGTTCTACTTCTCCCGATGGAACACTCTTTGTGGCACTTTTTTCCTTGAGCCTCCTGAGCCTGTAATTAAGATCCCCTGCGTTGTTTTTCCTTGGTAAAAGGAATAGTGAAAGCCCCTTTGCACCATGATTTTCACCATGGAATGCAGATGTCAGTGCCACATCGGCAAGGCCGGCATTGCTTGCAAAGTATTTGTCTCCGGTAAGATACCACACATTCTTGCCTGATTCCGCCCTTGTTTTATTGGATCCCAAATCGCTGCCACCCTGAATCTCTGTAAACCAAGTCGCCCCCAGCAATGTTTCCTTTCTATCTCCTATTAATCCGGGAACATAGTCCTTCTGATTATCCGGCGCGTATTTGTGCAATGCATATGCAGTCTGGTGCGTTAATGTCAGTATACAGTATATTCCAGGA
>JAKBQO010000018.1 GCA_021835185.1 Thermoplasmata archaeon | reverse complement strand
TCATCAGAGCCATGGCGGCCTTGAATTGGAATGGCTTTTCACTATAAAGAGCGATCTACGGAAAATGGCATTTGTCTCAGAATCCAGGCCGGGCAACACTTTGGATGACCATAGCTCCCAGTAATTTGTGGTTCTCCTGTTAAGTTTTTCCATATACTCAAGATTTATATCCATGCTGATTTCTTCTATATCTTCATAGTTTTCCCCAGCTATAATATAATAATAGAGGTAAAATTTACTTTCTGCTTCTATATCAAAGGAATGCCGTAAAACAGAATCCACAGATCCTATGGAGACCGGATTCATTGAAAGCTCATTATCCTCAGCATCTTTCCATGTGCCCTTAAGGTTGCCTACATCCTTGACACCGGTAGCATACTGGTCTATGGATTTTCCGTTCTGGTCTATTGTTGACGCCATAAAGTACCGTTTTTCCTTATAATGTAAAATTCCGTTAAATTCTGGATAAAAGGCTGCTGTGTCTCCTATATCATTCCCGTAAATGTAAAAATTCTGGTGGAAAAATAATTTTACATTCTTCTTGACACCACTGTTATTTGAAATGGTAATGAATCTTACATATACATTTCTGTAAATATCTACAAAATCCTTATTTTCGAAATTGATGCCGTCAGAAGAATAATTTACGGTCCCCACCATTGTGTGGTCATAATAATCCATGGAGTCTATCTGGTTCCTATCAATCCATTTAAAATTATCATCTACGGAAACACCGTACATAAAGGGGTGGCCAGCCGCATGATTCCCGGATGCGGTTTCAGAAAAATAAAAATCAACAATTCTATAATCTTCATCAAAGGTTAATAACATCTTTCCATTTCCCAATGGAATATATCTTACCATAACATAGAGATATGATATGCAGTTTAAAACGTTTTTGTATATGGAGGTATTAAGGCCTTATCTGGAATTGCTATTTGCCTTTTATACCATCTGCTGTATTGCCTGAATTTAGAGATGAAAGTTTCTGGAAATGAATCATATCCATGAAATATTGAAAAGGTTTATTAACACATTAACCTTAAATATTTATGAATTTTAAAGAAGAATGGCTTATTGCTAATTCAAAGGGTTCCTATTCTTCTTCAACAATCTCATTTGCAAATACCAGGACATATCACGGGATTCTGGTCAAATCCGAACAGAATAATTATAATAGATATGTTATATTATCGAAACTTTATGAGGAACTTGCATTTCAGGGGAAACAGTATGCAATAGATACAAATTATTACCCGGGAACAATGTGGCCTGAAGGATTCAGGTACATACAGGGTTACTCCACTATACCATATCCTTCGTTAACATTTAATCTGGAGGGCAATATATGCAAAAAATCATTAATTCTGGATCCGGATGCAGATACAGTTGTTATAAGATATGAATTTCCTGAAAAAATACCGGATATGGTTAACCTTTATCCGCTGCTGGCATTCAGGAGCTTTCATAATGTAATAAAATCCGGGCAAAAGGAATTTGTTGCAGATGAAGATAAAGGCTCTTATAGTTTCACAGATGGAATTTATTCCCTTAAAATTTCAAAGATTGGGAAATTTATTAATAAGGGATTATGGTATTATAATTTTATTTACCCTGAAGAGCAGGAGAGGGGAACAAATAGTATGGAAGATTTATACATGCCCGGGGTAATAAGCATAAGCAATATCAAAAGCCCGCTGGATATAGCAATAACAACGGATGACAATTTCTCAGGAAATTTTCCGGACATACTGCAAAGATTAACAGGCAGAGGGAAAAATAATGAGAAGGACCCTGCAATTAATGCATTGAGAGCAAACTCATATAATTTCAGGTTAAAAAACGATTTAATTGCCGGATTCCACTGGTTCGGCCCATGGGCAAGGGATACATTTATATCAATGCCAGGGCTCGTATTAATAGAAAAAAATTTTGATATGGCAATGGAAATTTTCTTAAATTATGTGGGCAAAATGAAGGGAAACCTTATACCCAATAATCTTTATAACCGATCTTTTGAAAGGTCTGCGGATGCACCATTGTGGTTTATATACGCTCTTTACAAATACTATGCTTATTCAAACGACAGTTCATTTGTCAGATCACTATTTAAGAATGTCAAAGATATAATAAATTCATATATCTCCGGGAATGAAGATTTTTCCCTTGATGGGAAATTCATAAAGGTCAGCAATGCACCTATGACATGGATGGATGCTAAAAACGGTAACACCAGTTTCACTCCGAGAACCGGCAAACCTGTTGAAATCAATGCACTCTGGTATAATTCCCTGAAAATATATACTTATTTTTGCAAAATTTTAGGGGAACAACCGGAAAAAACGGCAATTGATATACTTTCAGGATATGAGGATGAATTCACAGGCAAATTCATTATTAACGGGGAAATAGCTGATACTATAGACCCTGTGGACACATCTTTCAGGCCCAATTTTCTATTTGCATACTCACTCCCTTTTCCCCTCTTAAACCAGAAGCAATTCCTCGAGAAAGCACGATTAGAACTTGTAACCCCATACGGATTGAGAAGCCTCTCTCCCCGCAGCAATAAATTTGCAGGTACATACTCCGGTCCGGTCATGGAAAGGGATAGGGCATACCATAATGGCACTGTGTGGCCATGGCTTGCAGGGCCCTATATAACAGCATGTGTTCGGAATGGATATGATGCCGGAAACCTGTACAGATTCTTTTCTGACTTATACTCTATGGAAATGGTTCCTGAAATCTTTGACGGATTATCTCCAGGAGAACCACGTGGATGTATTATGCAGGCATGGAGCTATGGTGAGCTCATAAGGGCATATTATGAAGATATTAGAAAATACTCCCCGGGTACCACTGTAAAGAGGGGAGTGAAATGAAGGTTGCAGTTGTAGGATGGGAACTTCCCCCGGCATTTTCCGGCGGGCTGGGAATACACACATCCAATATTTTTTCAATAATAGGAAAAATAGTTCCGACAGAGATTTATCTCCCTGATATGGGCTATTCTTTTCCATATTACCCATTCAGTATAATAACAGTGAAAATAACGAAAGGTGTTGCCGGTGGTTCCTATTCACAGGTAACTAACTTTACCGATGCTGTTGAGGATTATAACCGGAATGTTATTGAAAATTTCAGGCCAGATGGTGTGTCGGTAATACATTGCCACGACTGGATAACATTCAGGGCTGGAATCGAGATAAAGGAAAAGTTTGGCATTCCACTTGTTGTAACATGCCATAGCACCGAGTACGATAGGTCAGCATACTTTAACCCCCAGGGCAATATAATGAAAATTGAAAAAGAAGGTGCTGAAAAAGCCGATGCAATAATAACAGTTTCAAACTCTACAAAAAGGGTTCTGGTAGAAAAGTATGGAATAGATGCTGACAAGATAACAACCGTTTATAATGGAGTTAAATCCTCAGCTTACACACAGGGTGTGAGTTATAAAAGAGAGAGGATGCTCCTTTATTTTGGTAGGGTAACAAGCCAGAAAGGGCCTAAATTTTTCATGGAAATGGCGGATAAGGTCAACCAGTATGAGAAAAATGTTAAATTTGTTATGGCAGGAACAGGGGATATGATAGGTGAGATGGAGAGCTATGCAGTAAACCATGGATTCAGGGAAAAAGTATTCTTTCCCGGATTTGTGGATTTCCACAAGGCCATTGAGTATTATAAAAGGTCCGGAGTATTTGTTATACCTGCAGTCTCTGAGCCATTTGGCATCACTGTCCTTGAATCCATGGTTTCCGGATCGCCGGTAATAATGAGCAAAACTACCGGTGTTGGTGAAGCGCTTAACAACGTATTGAAGGTGGATTACTGGGACACTGATGTCATGTCTTCCTATGCTATTTCTATACTGAACCATAAGAGCCTCCGGGAAACCCTTTCACTCTATGGAAAGTATGAGGGCATGTCATTTACCTGGGAAAAATCTGCAATTAAGACAATGGAGGTGTACAGGTCAATATGGAAAATATAGCCTTTTACTTTGAACTGCACCAGCCCTTAAGGCTTCGCCCATTAAAAATACAGGACAGGCCTGATAAGATGGGCATATTCTGGGAAGAACAGAACAGGGATATTTTTAAGAGAATATCAGAAATTTCTTACATCCCAGCAACAAAACTTTTAATGGAAAGCGGGATTAAATCAACATTTTCCCTGTCAGGGACGTTTATTGAACAGGCATTGAAATACAGCCCTGAAACTATAGATGTTATAGATGACTATGTAAAATCAGGATTGTGTGAACTGATGGGAGAAACATATTTCCATTCCCTTGCTTCAATCTGGAATGAAGATGAATTTAAATACCAGGTAAATGAACAGATGCATTCAATAAAAAGCATCTTTAATTATTCCCCTGTGTCATTCAGGAATACGGAACTCATATACAATAACAGGATTGCAGAGATGGCCAGGGATATGGGCTTCCGGAATATCCTGGCGGAGGGCACGGATGAAGTCTCAGGGCGTTATAGCCCCAATTTCAGGTATTTATCCCCATCCGGTGTAAACCTCTATCTTAGAAATTATCCTATGAGTGATAATATTTCGTTCAGATTTTCCAACACTGCCTGGAGCGGGTATCCACTGACAGCAGACAAATACATTCAATGGATTAAAAATAGCCCGGGAGATATAATGAACCTTTACATGGACTATGAGACTTTTGGCGAACACCAGAGAAAGGAAACGGGCATATTCGATTTCGTCCACTACCTGGGAAAATATATCGAGCAATATGGCATGGAAACCCTGAAGATTGATGAAATACAGGCAAAATTTAGCGTGAAGGATACAGTCAGCATTGATAAAACAATTTCCTGGGCGGATACAAGGAGAGACCTCTCTGCCTGGCTCGGGAATAAAATGCAGAATGAAGCATTTAGCCGGCTAAAGCACTGTGAAGATTGCCCGGATAAAAAACTGTGGAGATACCTCCAGACTTCAGATCTTATATACTATATGTCCATGGGAGAGCCGGAAGATTTTACAGTGCACGAATATTTTAATCCATACCGGTCGCCATACCTTGCCTTCATTTATTATATGTACGCACTTGATAACGTATGCGAAAATGCTGGAAAACAACTGTAATTTATTCTTTATACCGGTAAAAACTATGCTGGCATATTTTTAAATAGATAAAGGCAATGCAAATAATATGAAATGCTCAACACCTGACTGTGCAGGCGAAATGGAACCTGCAGGCAATATGAATTTTAGAGTTGGTGGATATACCGGAATAGGTGGAATGTTTCTGGGTGGATGGAATGACCTTACCGAAACCACACAGACATTCACATTGTACAAATGCAATACCTGCGGGAAGGTTGAACTCTATGAACCACAGCCCGTTCAGGATGACCGGGGAGAAAAGAAACATCACTTCCTTTAATGCCCGAAATAATTTGTTGAATCCTTTTTTTCGTTATCCTTTTTTATAACTTTCTTCTGTCTATTTATCCCGAATGGGTCTATACGTGTGTTTGTCTCAGAAATTGTATTCTCTTTCTGGCCTTTAATTTTACTCTCCTTCCCCTTATCAGGCAATGTCTCCTTAACATTTTTAAGCGCAATCTTGCTCCTCACAGGCTTTATTGAATTCCTGTTTCCATTATTATCCTCACTCATATATTCCACCTCCTATTATTTTTCCAGATAATACGAATCAAAATAATTGTATTCAAAATCCATATGCAGGGCGGGCTGGAATCCCGATTCAGTGAATATTTTATTTAGCTCATCATGGCAGATCCTTATATCCAGTGGAGGGCCCATGGCACTTTTTTTGTTAAATTCTATCAGGTAAACGTTCAATGGCTTCTTAGAGTTCCGGATCATAAAATCGATTATATCCTCTCTGCATTCTATATCGTGGAAAACAGTTGAAAAGAATATTTTGTTAAACCCTTTAATGTCTACATGGCACATATTTTCATTGACAACTTCAAAATTCTTCATTTCCATTAAATTCCTCTGTAGATGGGGCAAAACATCTGGATTGCGTTCAATTGCATACACCTTCCCATTTTTGAGTTTATCGGCAAATAATTTACTGTAAAATCCATCCCCAGCCCCCATATCAATTATTACATCATCGGGTTTAAGGTCCATTTTTTCAACAATTTTATTGTAAGGGATATATTTCTCCCTGAATTCTTTAATCCTCTCGTATCTCATTCCTAATAGATAATTATATAATATTTGAATATTCTCATTTTTAGGGATGGTTATTATGTTATTCTATCCAGGGATTTTTGCAATCAATGCCATTATAAACAATTGCTTCCATTATCTTTCTATCATTTTAGCTGAAATTATCTTAAACGCATCTGTCAGGTCTTTCTCCTCAAGAATAATTATTGTATCACTATAAAATGAGATAATCTGCAGAATATTAATGCCAGCCCTGTACAGCAGCATGGTTATAAAATTAATATATCCCTTTGTTTTTTCTATCTCTTCCGGGCTTATGATGGATAGTTGCCCCAGATCCTTCTTATGCTCTATTATCTGTTCGTCTGAAAAGAAATTTGAAAACCCTTTAATTGTTTCATTGTCCCCAATAAGGGAAAAGGAATTTTTTGTCTCAACAAGGTTTATGGAATTCAATTTTTTTAGATTCCCTATAATTCCTGTTATAATTTTAAGGCTTTCATAGCTTTTTTTAATAACTATAAGGGAAATATTGGATGACATTTCAAGGTTTGACCTGTCTAAAATTTCAGAATTATATACAGCCTGCCCATTGCTTCTATACCGTTTCAGGGCAGCCATCGTAGCATCAAAATCTTCTATTCCTGTATTTGCCATAATTTCCCGGGAAAGGGCTGAAATATTGATAATACCTCTATTCAGGTAATCTTTTAGGTCTGGATTCCCATCGATGTACTTTCTAACTATTTCTGCGGTGTTAACCATTTTATCATGTATATACAAATTGTTAAAATAATTTATCAATTGATAATGAAAAGGATATTAACCAGCTTGAAATTGGGTTGTATGTTTGATTATATTCCTACAGTATTAAGATCACAGGAAATCATAGATAAATCATTTCATAAGGCTTCAAATATCGTTGAACCTTACTTCCCGAAAAAAGAAATGAAAATCAGGAAGGAGGTTACTGACAGAATATCCACAATTGAAAGTATTTCAACGGGCCACCTGGATAAAATAATTAGAAAATTCCCTACCATTGAAACACTACATCCCTTCTACTTTGACCTAATTGATTTAATGTTCGACGTTGACAAATATAAGCTGAGCCTTGGAAATGTCCAGTGGACAACGGATAAAATTAAGGACTTCAGCACAGTTTATATCAAAAAACTCAAAGGAGTAAAAACAATAAATGAAATGAATAATATAATGAAGCAGTACTACGGAAGATTCTCATCACTTATAAAAAACATAAACAAAGACCTGCTTTACCTTGGAGAATGCAGAAATTATCTGCGCAGGCTTCCAGGTATTATAACAGATATACCAACGTTCATAATCGCCGGTATTCCTAACTCCGGAAAAAGCTCACTGATACAGAAGCTTACAGGAACAACACCAGACATTGCCAGTTACCCCTTTACAACAAAGGAGATACTTATAGGCTATAAGAATATAGGCACCAGGAGGGTTCAGTTCATAGATACCCCTGGAATTCTGGATCGCCCCATGGATGACAGAAATGATATAGAAAGGAGGGCAATAATAGCCTTATCAAAAATAGAAGGTACTATACTATTCCTCTTTGATTACTCCGGGACTTCCAGTTATACGGAGGATCAGCAGAATAATTTATTCAATGAAATTTCTGGAAGCTTTCCCAATAAAATAATAAGAATCCAGACAAAAATTGATATAAGTGAAAGAAAGGAAAACATATGCATATCATCTGTAACTTCTCCCGGGCTTAAGGAGCTTGATGATGTGGTAATTGCCGAGGTGGAAAATTTTTATGCAGCAAGAAATCAGGAAACAGGTTATTAAAAACGCATATATGCATGGTGGGAAAGCGGATATTTCCTCAGTTGTTGGAAAGTTGATTTCCATTAACCCGGATGCAAAAAAGGATATGAAAACCCTTATGGGAACAATAAGGAAATATGTTGACGAGGTAAATGCAATGGGTGCTGACCAGCTGGAGGAGATCGTTAACACCGAGTACCCGGATATACTTATAAAGGAAAAGAAAGAAGAAAGGCATGAACTGCCTGATCTTCCCGGGGTAAATGGGAGTGTTGTTATGAGGATGGCTCCGTCCCCCTCAGGACCCCTGCACATAGGCCATTCGAGAATGGCTATCCTCAACGATGAGTATGTAAAGCGTTATGGCGGGAAACTGATACTTAGAATAGAAGACACAAATCCGGGCAACATTGATCCGGATGCATATACAATGATTCCGGAGGATCTAAAATGGCTGGGCGTTGATGTTACAGAAACTGTAATCCAATCATCCCGGATGGAGTTCTATTATTCTGAAGCAAAGCGCATGATTTCTGAAGGGTATATGTACGTTATTGAAGAAAATCAGCAGGAATTCCATGATCTCAAATTGAAGAAAGTACCTGTAAAAGAAAGGGATGCCGACCCTTCAGTTAACCTTGAAAAATTCGATAAGATGATTTCAGGCCATTACTCCGAGGGTGAAGCAGCACTGGTAATGAAAACGGACATAAATCACCCGAATCCCTCGATAAGGGACTGGATTGCATTCAGGATAAATACCACCGAGCACCCGCTAACCGGATCAAAATATTCAGTATATCCTACTATGAATTTTTCAGTGTCTGTTGACGACCATTATCTGGGGCTTACACATGTTATAAGGGGAATTGACCATCTTGTCAATACCGAGAAGCAGAAATATGTTTTTATGTACAATAACTGGAAAATACCTGAATATTTCCATTATGGTTTCATAACAATTCCCGATACAATTCTTAAAACAACAATAATCAAGGAAGGCATAAAATCCGGAAAGTACAGTGGATGGGACGATATCAGGCTTGGAACTTTAAAGGCATTGAAGAAGAGAGGATATAATCCTGAAACATTCAGGAAGTACTGGGTCCGTTCAGGAATGAATAAAAGCAATGCAACCTTTTCATGGGAAATATTTGATTCCATGGATAGGGAAATAATAGATTATAATACAGAAAGGTATTCCTTTGTACCACATCCGGAACTCATTAGCCTTCAGAATGCAGAACCCTTAAAAAGCCATGCCCTGCTACATCCACAGCGCCCAGATTCCGGTTTCAGGGAATATAGCATTCCGGCACAGGCATCTGTTTATTTCCCTGGCGATGAAATTGATAAAATAAATGAAGGGGAAGTAATAAGGTTAAAAGACCTCTGTGTGGCGGTAAAAAAGGGCAATAAACTTGTTTATAGCAATATTGAACCGGAAGGCAGGGTGAAGATAATCCAGTGGGCACCTGAAAATTCTGGAGATATCCAGATATTTCATCCGGACGGGAACATAGACAAGGGAAAACTGGAACCTTTAGCAACAGAGAAACGGGGAGTTGTACAGCTGGAACGTTACGGATATGTCAACCTGGATGGCAAAAATGGTTATTTCCTCCATAAATGATTGTTATAGCTTTATATCGTAAAATTCATGTTTGTGTGGCACAAACATATTAAATTAATTTCAGCCCCTTTATGGTTTTGCATATTACTGTGAAAATAAATAATAATATTTATTATACTTCATAAGATGTGAGTTCCTTATAAATAAACCTGTAATAGACTGCAGAATTTACGATACGATGAAAATAATGATCAAACGTAAAAAGCATCAGAATATTACACATATTTTATGTGCTGGAATACATAAATTTATACTGTTTTTAACAGGCATAAATAATAAGTCCTTAATTGTAATGTTGTGCTTATGAATGTAGATGACCAGAGAGAGGTTATATGCGGCGGAGACCCAGATAATTATCTGAAAGCCTATCTTAAAGGGCTATATTTTGACCTGGATGATGGCCAGGAAATAAAAGTCATATTTTCATCTGAAAAATTTCCATTTAACAATGAAAAGTTCAGTGAGATGGTAAAAGCCGCAAAGCTAAAACTTCTAAATTACAGTGGTACAGAAGATACTAAAACACTTATAATAAAAAAATAAATTATATTTTTCCCTGGATTTTCCCCAGTGCGTTGCCCAATTTATAGAGGAATAAATGGTCGTTCCCCCCCTGTAAAATGCCGGAACATTTCTTCTCATCAAAGCTTATCCTGTGTATTTTTAAACGGTTATAATCCAGTTTGGCATTTATTATTTCCTCACCAAATGAAATTCTTTCCTGGAATGTTTCCTTATCCCTCATTATTTCCGCATCAATTATGAAATTTGTATTTACAGGTATTATGCCCTGGCAAAATGAATTATTATTATCATAGTTAAGAATAAATTTTTTCTTATCATCCATGTGAAATGATGAGGCAATTATATATTTCACGGAACATGTATTAAATATTTTTACAGGTATGTTGCCACTTTTTCCTCTAAAATAGTTTTTGTCTGCAATAAATATATACTCTTTATTATTCCTGACTTCAATCCTGTAAAATCCCAGATGGCCGTAACTATCATACACAAATCCAAGTGTGAGGTAATTAACCCTGTTCAATGGATCATAAAATAAAGGCAGTGATTTTATTCCATGGAACACATGCTTGAATTTCTTATTTTTTATTGAAAAATTATTCTCGACTTCAATAGCATTGGTTGAATTTATTTTATCTACGAACTCATCTAACTGTGTGTTCCTGAAAAAATCTATATAAACCTGCCATCCATTAGCTTTAACATATTCCATGAAGGTAGATTTTATATGATTAATTAAACATTAACAATTGTTGCACCCGGCAGTTATTGCTTCTAGCCTTCATATAACGATGTTAACAAGCAATAACCACAGTGCTGGAAATAACGATTCCGCCAAACTCAATAAAACTTATAACGTTATGTTGTATTACAGTAATAGTATGGATAAAGCTATGGATAATTATGATGCATCTCAGATACAAATTCTTGAGGGATTGAAGGCAGTAAGAAAAGTACCCGGCATGTATATAGGCTCAACGGGGCCTGATGGCCTACACCATATGGTTTATGAAGTTGTTGATAACTGTATAGACGAAGCCATGGCCGGTTTCGGTTCTGATATAAATATAGTAATATATAAAGACGGTTCAATATCTGTGGAGGATGATGGAAGAGGTATTCCGGTAGATATACATCCTAAATATAAGCGTCCAGGACTTGAAATAGTAATGACCGAACTCCACAGTGGTGCTAAATTCGATAAAAAAGTGTATAAGGTTACAGGAGGGTTGCATGGCGTTGGTGTACATGTGGTAAATGCACTTTCTGATTATTTGCTTGCCGTGGTAAAGAAGGGAAATAAAATTTATTATGAAAAATTTAAGCAGGGTGTTCCGGTATCGGGGCTACAGGTTCTTGATGCAAAAAATAAATCAGCTGATCCGGAAATTGGGGATATAGAAATGAAATATCCGGAACACGGGACAATTATAAAGTTCTACCCAGATGCAACAATTTTTGATACCATAGATTTTTCATACCCGGTTATTTCACAGAGAATCATGGACCTTGCTTTTTTAAATCCAAATATAACCATAGAATTGAGCGATTTAAGGTCAGGCAAACACGAAAAATTCCATTTTGATGGCGGGCTTGTAGAATATGTCCAGTTCCTCAATCAGGGAAAGGATATCGTTAATAAGGAGCCAATTTACTGCCGTGAGGAATACAAAGAGTATGTGGTAGAATTCGCGTTGCAGTATATAGACAATGTAACCGGCACAGAGGAAAGCTTTGTAAATAATATAAAGACCCCCGAAGGCGGAACCCATATAACCGGTTTCCATACAGGGCTTTCACGTGCTGTTCTCGAATATGCCAAGGCTAAAAACCTGGTAAAGGGCGTAAGCGGGCTTATAGGCGATGATACCAGAGAGGGCTTAACTGCGGTGTTGCATGTAAAGATGTTTAATCCCCAGTTTGAAGGGCAAACAAAGGAAAAATTAGGAAATTCAGTGGTAAAAAGTATAGTATCTTCTATTACTGAAAAATATCTCAAAGATTATTTTGAATCATATCCTCCTATAGCAGATGCAATAATAAAGAGAGTACTCGCAGCTGCCATAGCAAGGGAAGCTTCCAGGAAGGCAAAGGACCTTGTAAGGAGGAAAACTGCCCTGGAAAGCGGAACATTGCCAGGGAAACTTGCAGATTGCTCATCCAGCGATTCAGATCAGACTGAAGTATACATTGTAGAGGGAGACTCTGCAGGCGGGTCAGCAAAACAGGCGAGGAACAGGGAATACCAGGCAATACTTCCGCTGAGGGGAAAAATACTCAATGTGGAAAAATCAAACGATAACAAGGCTCTGGAGAACGAGGAAATTAAAAACCTTATTACCGCAATTGGTACAAACATTAAGGATAAATTTGACATAAAAAATCTCCGTTATGGTAAGATAATAATAATGACAGATGCCGATGTTGATGGAGCCCATATAAGAACACTTCTCCTGACATTTTTCTACAGGTTCATGAATGAACTTATCCAGGGCGGTCACATTTACTTTGCCCAGCCACCATTGTTCAGGGTACAGAAGGGCAACGATATAGTATATGTATTCAGCGAGGATGAAAAAGACCGTGAAGTGGCAAAGATGGGTAAAAATGTGGTAATACAGAGATTTAAGGGTCTCGGGGAGATGAACCCGGAACAGCTCTGGGAAACCACAATGAATCCTGAATCAAGAAAACTGGTGCAGGTAAGCATAGAGGATGCCTTATATGCCGACCAGCTGTTTAACATACTTATGGGAGAGAAAGTAGAGCCAAGGAGAAAATTCATAGAGGATAATGCAAAATACGTCCAGAATCTGGATATATAGGTGGGATAAATGTTATTAAGGCCAATTGAAGAGGAAATTAAAACATCGTATCTTGACTATGCGATGAGTGTAATAGTGAGCAGGGCAATACCTGATTTCAGGGATGGATTAAAACCGGTACAGAGGAGAATAATATACTCCATGTACGAACTGGGTGTTACCCATGACAAGCCCTATAAAAAGTCTGCACGTATAATAGGAGAAACCATGGGTAAATACCATCCACATGGCGATTCGTCAATATACGAAGCACTGGCAAGAATGGCCCAGGATTTTTCGTTGCGGTATACACTGATTGACGGGCAGGGAAATTTTGGTTCTATAGACGGGGATGCCCCTGCTGCTATGAGGTATACAGAAGCCAGATTAGGCAAAATGGCAGAGGAAATGGTAAGGGACATAGAAAAGGAAACAGTTCCATTTAGCCCGAATTTTGATGGTTCACTTGACGAGCCGGTGTATTTCCCGTCAAGAATACCCCAGTTATTAATAAATGGAACATCTGGAATAGCTGTTGGAATGGCAACCAATATGGTACCACATAACCTTTCAGAAATTTCAGATGCAATAATGTACGGAATAGACCATCCAGACTGCAGTGTTGAAGATTTACTGAAATTTGTTCAGGGCCCGGATTTTCCCGGTGGCGGAATGATTTATAGAAATTCGGACCTTCTGAATATTTACAGGACAGGCCATGGCAAGGTATTCTGCCAGGGAGAAATAGATGATGAAGAAAAGAAAAAAATCATCATTAAAACACTGCCATATGGGGTTAATAAAGCTCTTTATATCCAGAACGTTGCCGAACAGGTAAAAAACGGAATTATAAGCAACATATCTGATATAAGGGATGAAAGCGACAGAAACGGCATACGGGTAGTTATCAAGATTAAAAATGATGACAGCAAGGGACTTACAATTAACCAGTTATATGAACACACCCCACTGGAAACCACCATAGGTGTGAATAATCTGGTTTTGCTGAACAACGAACCAAAGGTCATGACACTTGATGAAATGATTCTGGGCTTCATAGATTTCAGGCTTGAAATAATAAGGAAGCGTTCAGTTTTTGAAGTAAATAAATTGATGGACCGGGAGCATATACTATCAGGGCTTGTTATTGCACTGGAGAACATAGATCGCGTGATAAAAATTATCAGGTCTTCCGACAATGCTGATATGGCTAAAACATCCCTGATGGATCAATTATCACTTTCCGAGAAGCAGGCTCTAGCCATACTGGATATGAGGCTTCAGCGCTTAACTGGATTGGAAATCAAAAAAATTAATGATGAGCTTATAAGCATAAAGGAAAACATTGAAAGGTTAAATGAGATAATAAATAATGAATCCAAACGGAGGGACGTACTTAAGCAGGAAACCCTCGAAATAAAGAAGCAGTTCGGCGATGTGAGGCGCACAAAGGTTCTCAACAGGGATATCAACGCAAGAAACGATGAGGACATCATACCTAATGAGGAATCCATAATGATACTCAGTGAAAATGGGCTTCTTAAAAGGGTTTCTTCTGAGGAATACAATGTTCAGAAAAGGGGCGGAAAGGGAACTATCACAGCAACCAGGAAAGAAGATACAGTTAGAAGCATTTTATCCTGCATGTCCCATGATATGATTTATTTCTTCACGAATACCGGGAGAGTATTGAGAACTAAAGCATATACAATAGAGAAAAAATCAAGGACATCACTTGGTAGTGTCGGCGGAACTTTCCTTAAAATGAATGAAAATGAAAAGATAAAACAGATAATGAAATCGCCCGCAAGCCCTAAAAACTTCCTGATAATAATTACAAAGAAAGGCTTTATAAAGAGAACTCCTGTAAAGGAAATACTGGATATGAGGGAATCTGGCCTGAAGATTATTAAACTCGACGATCAGGATGAGGTAGTTTCTGTAATGGATCTTGAAAAACCATCAAAGATATTTGTCGCAGCCAGCAATAACAAAGCGGCAGTATTCCTTTCCGATGAGGTATCTTCAACCGGCAGAGCTTCAAGGGGAGTTAAATCCATGAGGCTAAACGGTGCTGAAGTAATCAACTCATTTTTAGTGGATGACAACGATACTGTAATGAGCATAACGGAAAATGGGTTGGGAAAAAGAACAAAGATAACTGATTTTTCCATACACCATAGAGGGTCTTCTGGAAATCTCATCTTTAAGGAAAGTGAAAGGACCGGTTCACTGGTTACTGCATTACCTGTTGGCGATTCCCAGGAAGTCCTGATAGTTACCAGAAACAATAAAACTATCAGATTGAATTCTGATGAAATCAAAATACAGTCAAGGGTTACCTCAGGTGTAAAACTTATAAATGTAGACGATGACGATCTTGTTGTTGCCGCCTCGGTACTTTGAATACATATTGATTAAATACCATAAATTTAAGTTTTTAATTTAAAATTTTTTATATTCAATTGAAAATGAAATAAGATTATAGTATACGCCTATTCAACAGCGACTACCCTTGCCATAGCCCCACTGCCTCCATAAATCTTTAGTGGGAGTGCAATAACAGTGTATTCCCTTCCAGTTTCAAGCTTATCGAGATTCGCTAAATCCTCTATAAAGACCATATTTTTTGAAAGCAAAGCCTTGTGGACTCTGAAATCACCGTGGCTATATGGGTCTATGCCTAACGTATCTATGCCTATAACTTTCGGATGGTGTTCTATCAAAAAATCAACAGTATCGTCGGCCAACCCTGGAAAATCGTATTGAAATTCTTTTGTAAACCCACGTTTTTTATCCCAATTCGTGTTTATTAAAATAATCTTATTGTCATATTCAGGTTTCCATATTTTTTTCAATGCATTAAGCTTAATTTCAGTGCCATCTACTTCTGGCCTTATGCAATATCCTGGGCCAATAATCTGGCTAAGTGGTATTTTGTCCACAGTCATACCGTTATCGATCATGTGATAAGGAGCATCTATATGTGTTCCAGTATGTGTCACCGTTTCAAACTTTTCAACACTGTAGCCATCTCTTGAAAGAACGCCTATTGGATCTATCCTTACTATTGGATTTGTTGGCCAGCAGGGCATATTTGGTTTCAATTCCACGGACAAATCAAAGTATTTTTTAGTATCCATATATGAATAATGATTTAGTAATATATATAATTAACCTAATATAATTTAAACATTTTATTCAAAAATCTCCTGATTGGATTTTCAATTATACATACCATTACAAAATTTTATTTTATCAAATTAATGATATATTCTAATTCTTATACCTGTGATATTTCAGTGGGTATAGGATTCATTATTGCATATAAGGCAGGGCATGCTTTTCTTGAATGCTCCAGCACGACTTTTATATCCTGATCTGCTTCAACCTCTATCTTTAAAGATTTGATTAT
>JAKBQO010000202.1 GCA_021835185.1 Thermoplasmata archaeon | reverse complement strand
CCGCCGTTATTTGCCGGAGAGTTTTCTATGGCTCGCAAGCAAAGGGAAAAAAGAACAGGCAATAGCTGATGCAAAGAAATATTATGGCGAAGCAGGCTATCTGGAAAGGACAGACAACACAAAGGATCTCTCGGATAGCAGAGATCTGAATAAAACCAGCCACTTCTGGCTTAAGTTCTTTGCCACATTGACAACAGCATTTGCAGGAACCACAGGATTCGGGCTCATAGCCTATGAACTGGGGCCTATAATCTTTCCAGATCTCACCGATTTAATACTACTGGTTTCCAGTGTAGCAGCCTTCGCAATAGGCTTAATAGGATTTTTCGGCGAAAAAATCAGCAGGAAATCAATGCTGCTATGGGGAAATCTGGGTGCACTTGCTTTTACTATTATAACGTATGAACTTATAGGCACCTGGTCTAAATATATTATACTGTTCTGGGCTCTCGTCGTTATATTGAATGCCTTTGTACAGCTAGGTTACCTGGCTGAGGATACATTAAAATCTGAAGTATGGGCTACAAAATCCAGGGGGAGCCTTACTGCTCTTGTAAGATTTCTTGGCATAGGCCTATATATCCCTACAATTTATATTACCTATACATACAATATATATCAGTATATGTTATTCAATATCCTTGTATGGGTTATAGGTTCTGCAGGTGCTGTTGCATGGTATATTCTGGGCAAAGAAACAGGCAAGGGAATACCTATTGAACTAGCAGACTGAATGCCATGGAATAATTTAAATGATATTTGCTATTTCTAATATTGAGATTCATGGAAATAAATATTGGCATTATAGGTGGCATGGGCCCAAAGGCAACAAACCAGTTTCTGGACCGAATTACTGAATTGACAGATGCAGCGAATGACCAGGAACATGTAAGATACATACTTTACAGCGATCCGGCGATTCCTGACAGGATAGGTGCTTATTTCAACGGTACCAAAAGCCCGGTGGATGCCATAAACAAAGGCATAGATTTTCTTGAAAGGAACGGCATAACAACAATAGCTATACCCTGCAATACGGCACATATATGGTTCAGTGAGTTTAAAGCAGGTGTCAATCTGCTAAATATGGTTGACCTTACAGTAAAAGCTATACTAGACTCTGGATACAAACATCCAGGATTTCTGGCAACTACTGCAACTATCAAATCCAGGCTTTACATTAAAAATCTGGAAGAAGCCGGTATCTCTGCCATAATTCCGGAACAGGAGGATACAGTAATGCAAGCGGTGAAGCTGGTGAAACTTGGAGAGATTTCCAGGGCAAAGGCTACCTTGAAGCCAGTGGTTAAAGAACTTGAAGATAATGGCTCGGATTCTATTATTATGGCATGCACTGAAATACCTGTTATACTGAATAGGGAGGATACAGAACTGCCATTGATAGATTCAGACCGCATCCTTGCTGAGAAAATAATATTATCTGCGGGAAAACGGCTCAAGCCTTATAATAAATAAACTTTGCCGGAAAATATTTTAAACTTTGCACGGATATTAAATTATGTTAAAACAGTTTCCGGAGAATGGCATGGACATACAGAAAATCCATGAAACGCTTGATGAACTTGGAAAAAATGATATAAAAAATAGCAGGGGAAGATTATTTACATATTTCTATGACCCGGGAATAGATGAATTAAATAAACTCCAGGATATTTTCCTGAAATTTTCAAACAGGAATGGAATGGATTACCATGCATTTCCCAGTACATTGAAACTTGAAAATGATGTAATAGCCATGATGGCTTCATTGTTGCATGGCAAAGAAGGAAGCGCCGGGACATTTACCACCGGTGGAACGGAGAGCATTATTCTGGCAATGAAAGCTGCAAGAGATAGATTTTTTGAAAAGCACCACGGTGTTCCTGAGGTAATATTGCCTGTAACGGCACATCCATCATTCAGCAAGGCTGTTGAATACCTGGGGCTTAAGGAAATACGCCTGCCTGTTGATGAACACTATCTGGCTGACCCGGAACTCATGAGAAAAGCAATTACAGAAAATACAGCAATGATAGTAGGTTCAGCACCTTCTTTCCCATATGGCACAATTGATCCTATTAAGGAATTATCAGATATTGCCCTTGAAAATAATTTATGGCTGCATGTTGATGCCTGTGTTGGTGGAATGATTCTTCCATTTCTTAAAAGGCTTGGCCACAATGTCCAGGATTTTGATTTCACCCTTCCTGGTGTATCATCCATTTCCGTCGATCTGCACAAATACGGGTTTACTCCTAAGGGTTCATCTGTTATTATGTATAAAAATGAGGAACTTAGAAAGCACCAGATCTATGTAAACGCAAAGTGGCCAGGCTATCCCATGTCAAACGCAGGGATGCAGGCAACAAAATCTGCAGGGCCTTTAGCAGGCACATGGTCAATTATGAACTATCTCGGGTATAAAGGATATACTGATCTGGCTTCAAAAACATTATCTGCATATAAAACACTGACAAAAGGAATAGAAAATATTGGCTATGAAATTACAGGAAAACCGGATGCAACCATCTTCGCATTCCAGGACAACAACAATAGCATATTTACCACAGGAGTAAATATGATTGAAAAGGGATGGTATCCACAGATCCAGCCTTCAAACCTGAAACTTGGATTACCCTCAACTATCCATCTAAACGTATGCCCTGTGCATGTGGAAGTAGCAGATGAGTTCCTTTCAAACCTGGAAAATATACATAAAAATGCCGGAAAGGATTCCGATTCACGGGAGCTTGCAGTTGAATCCAGGGATAAGGCTGTAGATTATCTGGTGAATCTGATTGAACAGAACCCTGAAAAGAAAACATTGTTCTTCCACATGATATATAATCTTGATCCTGAAAAGGGGGAAGAAATATTCAGAAAAATTACAGACATGGATTTTCATGCGGCCGAAGAATAAATATTTATAAAAAAATTAAAATTTATAGAGGTCGGAGGAAAGGTATTTCAATCCGCTGTCAGGCAGTACCGTTACAACAATTGAACCACGATCCATTGTTT
>JAKBQO010000201.1 GCA_021835185.1 Thermoplasmata archaeon | reverse complement strand
TGAGCTTATCAATATAGAGGATTTAAAGGGAAAAATAGAAGACCTGTTAAAGGAGGGCAATGATGGAAAACTTGTCAAAAACGGTGCTGTTGTGCTATCAGCAATTACCAGCTGTACAAACACATCTGATCCATTCGTGCTTCTTGGAGCCGGGCTGATCGCAAAGAAGGCTATTGAGCATAACCTTACCGTGGCTAACACAATAAAAATCAGCCTTGCACCAGGATCAAAGGTTGTAACAGAATACCTGGAAAAAGCCGGGCTTATGAAATACCTGAACAGGCTTGGATTTGAACTTGTAGGATACGGATGCACAACATGCATAGGAAATGCAGGGCCTTTAATTCCTGAAGTACAGGACGATATGCTGAAAAACAATGTCAAGACATTTGCAGTCCTGAGCGGAAACAGAAACTTCGAGGGAAGAATAAATCCCTATATAGCCGGTGCTTTTCTTGCATCACCCATGCTGGTAGTGGCATTTGCCATAGCAGGGAAAATGAATATTGACCTCATAAATGAACCGATAGGCAATGATAATGGAAAACCGGTATACCTGAAAGATTTATGGCCAACAAACGATGAAATAAAAGAATATTTCCACCTTGCCATGGACCCTGAAGTTTATAAGAAGGAATACGGAGATGTTTTCAAGGGGGACAATAACTGGGAATCCATGAAATCGAGCAAGGGGCTTCTATTCGATTTCAAAGAAGATTCCTCATACATTAAAATGCCACCATGGATGTATATGGAGCCGGTTACTGACATTAAGAATGGAAGGATACTTGCAGTATTCGGCGATAAAATAACAACAGACCACATATCTCCGGCAGGGCCAATAGCAAAGGACTCTGTTGCAGGAAAATACCTTGCATCAATGGGGATAACCGAAATGAATACATTCGGCGCCCGCCGTGGGAACCATGAGGTAATGCTACGTGGCGGTTTTTCCAATACAAAGATAAGAAACCTTATGGTTAGCCATACAGGTGGCAACACCATCTATTATCCGGATGGGCAGGAAATGAGCATATACGATGCAGCAATGAAATACATGAAAAATAAAACTCCCCTGGTTATATTCGCAGGCAAGCAATACGGGTCAGGAAGCTCCAGGGATTGGGCTGCCAAGGTAACTGCGCTTCTTGGAGTCAAGGCAGTGGTTGCGGAAAGCTTTGAAAGAATACACAGGAGCAATCTTGTGGATATGGGCATAGTTCCGGTTCAGGTTGATAAGCTGCCCGATCTGAAAGGAGATGAGGTAGTTAACATAGATGGAATAAATAATATTTCCATAGGAAAGGAATTGAATATTTCCATTAACGGAAAAACACTTAAGGGGAAAGCCCTGATAAACACAAATGCAGAATTGAACTACGTTAAAACCGGAAATATACTGAAATACATTGCCTTATCTGCAAAAAAGTAAAAATTTTTTAATTTATTTTTGAGTATATTTTTATTAATTCCTTAAAATCAATGCTTTCATAGAATTTTGAAGCCAGGAGGTTGAGCGACGGGAATTCGGCGCTGACCATTTTTATATTTCTCTGTGCAGCAACTTCCTTCAATTTCTCTATCAATTTCATCCCGATGCCCTTTGCCCTGAATTCAGGCATAACATAAAATTCCCTTATTCTGGCTTCGTACTTCGGGTCGTAATAGATTCTGAATATTATATCGGAAGTTATCATCCCGATAACCCTGTTTCCTTCCTCGGCCACGAGATTTATATGGTTATCTTTATCTTCAATAATCCTGATTATTTTTTCAGATATTTCCTTCTCATTCCCCTCAGACACTTTTAGAAGAGGATCGAATTCCTCATTCAGATGTTTTAATCTCAAAAGCTGCTCCATTACCATTTCCACATCCTTTTTCTCCATTAATCTTATATTTACCATATTTAATCACCTATAAATCGAATAATTTGTTATACACCTTTCTATTGTTATTTATAATTTCAGACGCTTCCCTGTAAAAACCTTCTGTGGAGTCTGATTTCCTGGCAAGCCCCGATTCAACGCATTTTCTAGCTACAATGGATGCAACCCTCGGAAACAGGTCAAAATCTTCCATAGATGGCACTATATGGTCTTCAGTGGGATTTTCTATGAAGTCAGCAATTGCATAGGAAGCAGCAACCATAATGCCGAAATTTACTCCTTTAGCCCTTGCATCAAGCACCCCACGGAAAACTCCAGGAAACACCATGCTATTGTTTATCTGATTGGGGAAATCACTTCTTCCAGTTGCCACAATCCTTGCGCCTGCTTTCTTTGCATCACCTGGCCATATTTCAGGTAGTGGGTTAGCCAGTGCAAATATTACCGGGTCTCTGTTCATGGATTTGATCCATTCATCTTTTATAGTTCCTGGAACAGAAACTGAGGCAGATATAACCACGTCAGCCCCCTTAAATGCATTTGCAGGATCACCCTTCACCCTTTCCTTATTGGTTTCCAGGGCTATTTTATATTTCCACGGGTTTTTAAACATAAGGGCATCAATATCCTGCCTGTCAGGTTCTATAATTCCCTTTGAATCTATGGCTATTATATTTCCCTTGTCGAATCCAGCAGCACCGAATAAATAAATAGCGGCAATGTTGGCTGCTCCAGCTCCATTGAAAACTATTTTTACATCCTCTTTCTTCTTATTCAGTATTCTCAGTGCATTTATAACGCCTGCAAGGATGATTGATGCAGTTCCGAGCTGGTCATCATGCCATACCGGTATATCCATTGATTTCTGCAGGCTTTCCAGAAGGAAAAAGCATCTTGGTGATTGTATATCTTCTAAATTGTACCCTCCAAAATATGGCTGTATCGCCTTCGCCGCTGTAATAAATTCTTCGTTGTTGTTTACAACCAGTGGTATGGGAATGGCGTTGACGCCGCCTAAGTAATTGAAAAGCAGGGCTTTTCCTTCCATAACCGGAATGGATGCCTCAGGGCCGACATTGCCTATTCCAAGGACTCTCGTGCCATCTGTAAGAATAGCTACAGAATTCCATTTTCCTGTTAACTCA
>JAKBQO010000017.1 GCA_021835185.1 Thermoplasmata archaeon | reverse complement strand
CGAGCTGGTATCCTCCGGCACAACGGAGTATGGAACTTCCAGGAGGAGGAGAAAAGGTGTTCCCGTCGGACTTAATGATAGTGCGTAAACTTAAAACAGGGCTTGTATTTCCTGTATTTTTATCAGATGAAAACAGTGACTATATAGATAGTGTGAAAACTGTTTTTAATGAAAATACAGGGAACAATAGGGAAACAATACTGAAGGCACTTAAGGAATTAGAGCTAAATTCATCAAGTACGAAAACTATAAGGGCTCTCTCCCTCCTATTTTTCAGAAATTCTATTTTTGAACCGCCGGTGGATGTTGATGCCCCTGCATTGCGTGAGGATGTTTTTAAAATAGCCAGGATACCGCCGGTAAATCAGGATGAAAAAAGGAATATTCTCAAGCCTGTGGAAGAAAAATATGGCCTCAGCATGGATGAAATAATCAACGGGCTTTATGCGGATAAAGAAAGTGAACTCGTGCTCCATCAGGCGTATTCTGCAAGCAACATTGAAATTGCAAGGGCTTACAACCTTGAACAGGTTGAGACAATAATGATGAGGTGCAGTACACTCTATATTACTACTTCATCAGACTGGAGCTATACAATCACATCAATTAAACGGCTTGGGTTATTGTTTACGGCGCAGATAGATGGAAGTAAATTGAAATCCATTAAAATTACCGGGCCGCTTGAAATGTTTGAATCGCCTGAACGTTACGGTTCAAGATTTGCCATGTTAATACATAAAATAAGCCAGCTGGAAAACTGGGCAATAGAGGCAGATATAAAAATCAAAGACAAATTCGAAAAAACCGTAAAGGTATACAAACTTAAACTCAGTGACACAGTTTCCTATTACCTTCCTGAATCCAATAAAACTGACAGCATAAATTACGATTTTGTTGAAAAGGCACAACCCTTGATAGTAAACGGAACCGTTTATTTTCCGGATTACGTAATGAAAATAGGGGATAAAACTGTTTACATAAATATTACAGGAAAAACATACGCCAGACAGGATAATGAGATAAAGGAGAATCTTAAGGGTAAAGTAAACTGGGAAAATATATTCATTTTAAGGCAGAAGGACAAAAAAATGAAGGATGAAATAGCATTCTACGAAGACATAGATTTTCCTGCATTGAAATTAATACTATCGGAAAAATATTCGGCAAAAAAGAAGTTAAATGGTGAGCTTGATGACAATTCAGTTGATTCAATCAAGAAAGAACTGGAGAAGCTATATCCACAGACGGAAAAAATGTTCGATTATGTTGAGAGCCAGGGGCTTATACCTGAACGGGTTCTTCCAGCCCTTGGCTACAAATTAAAATGGCGTGGCCTCGATATTATAGTGACAAAGAATGATTAAATATAATTCCAGAGCGGGTCCTGCCAGAGATCGTATTCCTCTGTAAGCTCTTTTATTCCGATTTTTTCAAAGCCCTGTTTTCTTGATTCTTTTTCATATTGAGCCATGAGTGCATTATAATCTGTCCTGCTCAATTGATCAAATTTTTCCTTTATTTTTTTCCTGTTTTCAGGGTGCAGTTCAGATATCTTTTCTCCTTTATATAAAACCCTGTAGTATTTTTCCTTATCAAGTGTTACGTGGAAAATCCTCCATGTTATATCCATGTTTTCCTCATTTTTGAAATAATTGCCTGTTAGATTCCCCAGTGCGGTGACTATGTCATTTTCACCATCTTTGTTAGTCTGAAATGCTATTTCTACACCTTTCATAAATTAATATATGGGATACCTATAATTATTTTGCGTTAGGCATTGATAGCATTAGCTCTTTTTTATTATCCTGTCCCTTATCACATACCATGTTCCAAGAGCCACTATTCCCAACTTGCCCTCAGAGTCAAATAGCTTTATTTCCACTATGACTGCCGTTCTTCCAGCTTTTATCGCTTTCCCCTCTATTCTAAACGGCCCCTCTGACATGGGAGCTAGAAAATTAACTTTTACTTCCTGTGTTACCTGGTCCATTCCATCGTTTACCGTCATCGTGGTTATTCCGCCTGCATAATCCACAGCGGTCATCATTATGCCACCATGTAGAACATTCCCGGCACGGGTTATTTTTTCACTGTATGGAAGTGATAGTTCGCAATAGCCCTTGCTAATTTTTGTTATTTTTATGCCTAAGTATGCAAATAAATTCTCGTTCTGTTCAAACATTTTATTCAGTGTTTCCAGGTCATCCGAAAATTTCATAATCTGTTCTATCCTGTTTGCCATAACATGGTATCGATTCTAGGTTAATAAATATAATAATTCTCCCATTGTACGGCCGTAATCCCCTGGCCTTGCTGCCTGTGCAGTTACTGTATTATATATGTGAAATTTCTGGTATGATATGGATTGTATCAATGCTTATCATTACACCATTGTCAAAAATTATTCTATATCTGTTAGAATCTCTGATACAAATATATTGATATTTTCATAACAATGACCTTAAAGCACATAATAATCAATATTTTCCAGTCATTTTATGTTATAAAATTTATATTAAAATGAATGGCTCTTTTTATATATACAATAAATTTATATTGGAAATTGGATTGTATATTTCATGCCGGTATATGAAGTAGGAAAGGATCTGGATGAAAAGACAAAGGATATGTCAAGAGCAAGGCAATCGCTAATAGAGGAAATGCAGGCAATAATGTTCTATGATGAGAGATTGGATGCATCAAAGGATCCTGTATTGAAGGAAGTAATAAAGCATAACAGGGACGATGAAAAAGAACATTTCTCATTGCTGCTGGAATACCTCAGGAGAAATGACCCGGAACTTGACAGGGAATTAAAGGAAATATTATTCTCTAAAAAAGAATTAAAAGAACTGGGAGATTAAACATTTAAGAAAACCTATTTATTTTATTTTACATTTAAGTTGACTTATGTTTGAAAATAAAATTTCAGGAGCAACGGTAATTATAGATGGGAGCAATGTTGCTCTTTACGGGCATAAAGATTCTGATAAGAAAACTGCCGTGCTCGGCAATATACTGGAAGTTATAAGAAAATTGAAAGAATTAAAAGCCTCAGAAATTATAACAATATGTGATGCCAATATCAGGTACATTATAGACGAAAAAGATAAATTTAACCGGATGCTTGCAAACAAAAAGCTAATTCTCTCTCCATCAGGAATAAAAGCAGATACATTTATACTTGATTATGCCCGGGAAAAAAATTGCCTTATAGTCTCGAACGACAAGTTCAGGGAATACAGGGATAACGACTGGGTTAACAAAAATATAGATAATATCACCCTTGGTTTTATTTTTGTTGGCGGTGATGTAATGCTGGAACCTGTAAACGGAGTTAAATCTGGCAAAAAGAATAAAGTTGATAAAAAACAATCCGGATGGTGGCATTTCTTTAAAAATAAACAATGATTTTTATTATATAATTTCCAGAGTTTGATACGGGATAATGTTATATATATTATTTTAATACCAAGTTGGAGATAGCCTCGTGAGTTAATAATAAAATAATATTCAATTAATAACCATTATGATCGGGGGTATTTTCACCAGCGGGTGAATCATAATGGAAATGGGAATTAAGGATGAAAATGTAACGAATTCAATTCTGGAGGCAGAGGGAATATATTTTTCATACGACAATGGTTATGATGTATTTGAAAATATAAATATTGAAGCTGAACCCGGAAAATTTATTGCTATTATAGGCCCATCGGGAATCGGGAAATCAACACTTTTGCGCATATTAGGCGGATTTTTAAAACCGGATAAAGGCATTGTCAGGTTAATGGGAAAACCATTGTATGAACCTACTCCGGAGGTTGCATTGATTCATCAGTCTATAGTAACATTTCCATGGATGGATGCAAAAGAGAACGTCATGCTTTCCATGAAGACAAAGAATATGACAAAGGATGAAATGGAAGAGAAAGCCACAGTGTCATTGTCAAGGGTCGGGCTTGATGGTTTTGAGGATTTATATCCGAAGGAAATGAGCGGGGGAATGCGCCAGAGGGTTGCAATAGCAAGGGCTTTTGCTGCAGACCCATATGTCTTTCTCATGGATGAGCCATTTGCGCATCTTGATGAACTTACCGCTGAAGGTCTAAGGCAGGATATATACAACATACTTTTCAGCGGAGAAACTCCACTAAAATCAGTTATAATGGTCTCACATAACCTTACAGAAGTTCTGGAACTTGCAGATGAAATATATATATTGAATAATATACCCGCAACTGTTATCAGCAAAGTACAGGTTACGATGCAAAGGCCAAGGAGCCCGAGAAGTGATGAATTTAATGCAAATTTAGATATGCTTTATAGCTATCTGACACCGCCGAGGAAGAAGAAATGAGGTGTAATTATGGATGCGATAATACTAATAATACTGGCTGTGCTTGCCACAGCAGGACGTGTAATCGGGCTCATACTGCTTTCCATACTTACAGGCTGGTTTCTGGCATATGCCTCAATTAAATCCAAATTCTTTGAGAATATATATATCATTCTTATTGAAGTATTTGAATCAATTCCGGTAATTACATTCTTTCCAGTTGTTCTGGTGATATTCATTACACATGTTGGCGGTACACTGGGTGTTGAACTTGCCGCAGATTTTCTGGTGTTTACCGCTGTAGTATGGAATATCTGGATGGGAGAGTACCAGGCTTTTAAAACGGTTCCCCGTGAAATGGTTGAAGTTGTAGAAAACTCCAGATTCGGTCTATTCTCAAGGCTACGGTACCTTTATATTCCTTTTTCTGTGCCACGTATTACTGCAAACCTCTTTCCAAGTGTGTCCAACGGTTTTTTTTATATAACTGTCAGCGAAGTTTTTGAGGTGGGTGTACATACATACCAGACCTTCGGCATAGGGTCAGTACTGGATACATTTGTAGCCGGTGCACAGCTCTTTAATATAGAAATGGCGCTTCTTATACTGGGCATAGTAATAGTGGCAATTGTTATTGTATTAAGGGAATTCAGCAAATACGCAGTTGGCAGGTATACACTGGATACAGATGCCCCTGTAATGAAACGTGGCAGGCTAAATCTAAGGGAAACAGCAAGGGTTTTTGCGGCACTTTCAAAAAATCCACTCACAAGGCTGGCAAGATACTATAAATACAGAGAGGGCGACAAACATGAGCAAACATATGAGAAGAAGGAAAAGAAGCAGAAGAGGTATAAATACATCTATGCTTCAATTGGCATAATCATATTGATTGCTTTATTATACGGCGTTGTCTCTTTAATAATTTCAGTCAAGCCATCAGAATGGAGTATATTATTCAACAAAACCCCATTTCTGTTAACAGGGCTGGGATTTGACTATGTCCGGGTGGGATCAATACTTCTGGTATCCATGGTAATAGCTATATTCCTTGGATATTATCTGGCTGTGAATAAAAGGGCAGAAAAATACTGGATACCGATCATACAATCTTTGAGTGCTTATCCGGCTCCTATTTATTTCCCATTTCTGTTTATCTTGACAGAACCATTCATGTTAAGTTTATTTGGAGGATTTACCAATGAACTCTACGTGTTATCGCTCGGGTTTGTCAGTACCTTTTATTATGTATTCTATTCCTTCTGGATGGGGGTAAAGGCAATGCCATCTGAATATTGGGAAATTACAAAAAATCTCAAACTCGGGTATTTCAAAAAAATGAGAAAGGTAATAATTCCTTCTACATTCCCATATCTCATCAGTGGAATATCATCCACAATAAACAGTGCATGGGGAGGGTTAATGATAGGAGAATACTGGCCAAATATATATGGCACGCATTCCCTTTCTGTACACACCGGGCTTATGAAAACTATAGATATTGCTACTGCCAACGGAGACCTGACCCTTGCGGCCTGGGGGTCCTTAATATTCGGCATAATAGTAGCTATTTACTCTGTACTGTTTACAAGAAAAATGATGGATCTTGCACAGAAGAAATATGTTGCTGAAGAGGGTGTTTACTCGGCTTGATACGCCTCAAAAACTATGCCTTTGTATAAGTATTGCCCTCACAAATTTGCCGGGTTACTGATTTAAGGCCATCTGTTCCTGTTTTAGAAAAGAAGCTTCTTTCCATACGATCGTAAGCTCACCAGCAGCCCCAAAATGCCATATGATATTGAAGTGGAGCCTATATACCGTATTATTGGAATCTACGCTAAGGATAATAAAAATGCCTGTTATTATATATTATATAGAACTCAATTCAATAATTGTATATATTAAAATTATGCAATTATAAGCACATTATAAAACATTAATATTATAAACGCAGATTATATATACACTTTATGGATGTAATTGACCCCGATGCAAGGATAGCTGACCTGCTGGGATTGCTTTATGTACTTAATAACATATTCGATGGAAAAACTGACCTTTATCAAATGGAAAAGGAAATGGAAGTAGACCTTGACGATTTAATGCCAATAGTATACACCGCATCAAATATTGGATTGGTGAATGCAGAATCCGGAGATATATCGATATCACAGAAGGGAATAGAATATATAAAATCGGGAATGAATACAAGAAAGCAAATTATACGGGATTCGCTTAAAAATATAGAGCCATTTAAAACTGCTATTTCTATGAGTGAATTCACGCTTGAAGATATAATAGATAAGCTTAAGGAAAATGATGTGCCTACATTCAACAACCCGGACGGAACTCATGACCTGGAGGTAATACTTATTGAATGGGGAATTTATTCCCGCCTTCTGAAAAAAACAGATGATGGTTTCCAGGTTATTGCCTGATCTCGCCTATTCTGTTGTTAAAATACCCTGCATTCCTATCTATAAATAGTCAGGAATAATCCTGGCAACCATTTTTACAATGTTTCTGGCACCATCAGAAACCTCAAAGTCAGTGGCCGAGCCATGAATCATTCCTATCCCCCTTATTCCAACTGCCCTGACTCCCGCTTCCCTGAGTTTTTTAACATATGTTTCTTCAGGGTCTCTCAAAGGGTCGTATTCATTAGTTACCATTATGGCTGGTGGAAGATTTGAAAAATCATCGGCAACAAGGGGCGAGAAATATGGATTTATCAGATCCTGCATATTTTTTGAATACATATTTCCGAAATATCTTATCATCTTTCCCGTTAAGACATAGTTATCGGAATACTCAATAAAAGATCTGGAGAAATTATCCGGTGCAAGGCTTGGATAGAACAATACCTGTACAGCAGGCATTTCAGTTTTCCCATCACGGCATTTCAGGCATAATGCAGCTGCAAGATTTGCACCGGCACTATCACCGGCTACGCCTATTCTGCCTTCTATTCCAAAATCTTTCTTCTTTTTAGCTATATAATGGAACGAATCATAAGCATCATTGAAAGCATCTGGAAATTTATGTTCCGGTGCCAGTCGGTATTCAATAGATATAATCTTAACCCCTGACTCCTTAGCAAGGAAGCGGCAATAATTATCATATGTTTCAATATTGCCGAAAAGAAAGCCTCCACCATGGTAATATAAAATAGCTGATTTTGCATTATTATCATCATACATTCTGGCATTCAGTGTGCGCCCATCCAGTTTTATTTTATAATCTTTGATCTCTTTTATCTCCACTGGCGCCCCCCTGGAGCTCAGTGAGGATTCGTCAAGGAAATTTCTAAGCATAGCAGGCTCTATTTTCGTCATATCTCCCGCACTTTTTGACAATTCTATAAGCGAATTAAAATCCGGATCTACCATATTCATTAAATTCATAACAGTATTTCAATTTATAGTTCTCTCTGTTATAGCCTGTATGAAGTATTACTGGCCCTGGAATATGCCTGTAAAAATTAGATTTATATTGTAACAAAATAAATATATGCTTTTTAGCTTTATACCCCTATGACAGATACAATTCCGGAAAAACGCAATGGGCATCCGTATTATATGTATGATATGATCAGGGAAACGCCAGAATCCCTTGAAATTACAAGAAAAACCATGGAAAATACAGATTATTCATTTCTATCCAGCAAACCTTTGCTGTTTACAGGAAATGGCACGGCATACCACGCAGCCCAGATAGGCGCAGGATTCCTGTATAAAACGGATTTAAAATACGCATTTGTCCAGTCATATGAACTTTTAAATTATTATGTCCCGGTTCATGGAACCGTCGTTGGAATATCAAACAGTGGAAAAACAAAATCAACCATAGACTCCCTCATATACCAGAAAAAATTTTCGTATATAGTGGGAATAACACATTACCATGGAACACCCATGGAACTCATATCAAATAAAAGCATAGTTATCGATGCTGATGATAAATCACTCTGCAATACAAAATCCTTCTTTGACAATGCCATTGCATCTATGTACATTGCTTCGAGATATGCAGGAATTGACATGGACATTGATAATACCATAGAAACACTGAAGGGGCTTGTAGCATCCCTGGATTCAACTGTAAAGAAAATCGCACATAACCTTTCATACGTCAACAGGATATTCGTACTGGGCGCAGGTCCGGAAGAGCCTGTAGCCAGGGAAGCTGCACAGAAAATAAAGGAAGCTACACATATACACGCGGAGGGAATAGAACTTGAAGAATTTATTCATGGGTGTACATCGCTCATAGATGACAAGTCGCTTTTGATCATAATTAACAGCAATACAGTTAATTCAAGGACAGATGATATAGTAAGGGCATGTAAAGTAGTAGGTACAAAGACCGTGGTAATTAACGGAGATGGTGATTATTCCATAGATTTGCCGGACTTAGGGGACGAGTACATAAACGCACTTTTAAATGTCCTTCCATTGTATTATCTGGCATATTATATGGCGGTGGAACAGAATGTAAACCCTGACTTATTGAGATTCGATGAAGAAACATATAGAAAATTCGATGACATAGTTTTTCCACCGGGGGCACATTAATATTAAAATTGATATTTTAAGCATAATTTTTATTGATAACTCTTATATATGCTATTATAATCAAAGCCCATGGCAACAGAGATGTATACGGAATATATAGCCAGCGATACTGCTTTTTCAAAAATGGCTTCGCATATACATCATCATAGCAAGATAACCACAGTTTATAGTTTGCCAGATAGTATTTTGAATTATAGTGGTTATTTTGAAAATGGAAGATCAGAAATTAAGTGATATTGCCTACTCCATCAGGAAATCATGCCATGATTCTGGATATTCGGAAATATTCCCTCCTGCATATGTAAAATCTGATAGGATAGGTGGATTCAGGTTTATATTCAGGAATGATGTGTATGTCCTTGAGCCCGATATTACCCTCAGGTTAATGAACAACCGTTTTCCTGGAAATTCCAGGGTTTATTATATTTCACGGCAGGCAGACGAATTTCTCGGTGAATCACTCAAAGCTGGATTGGAAATTATAGGGGCAGTTCCAGGTGAGGCAAATATAGAAATATTGAAAATGGCCATAAAAATTCTGGATGACCTGGGGATAAGGGATTACAATATTGATATCAGCATTACAGATGTTTTTGACCCATATAGGAAGAAAAAAGATGGAGACATAATTTTAAATGCAGTGAAAAACAGGAACTATCCACAGCTTCAGAATATGGATATTGATGGCATGGATAAACTGTTTCAGATAATGGACACCAGGACAAGGAATAGTGGCATACCTGAACTGGACAGCATATTAGAAGAAATAAATGATCCACGGGTTATTATAGACCTCGGGACAGTGAGGCAACCTGAATATTACCGTGGCCTTATATTCGAGATCTATGGAAGGCACGAATTTCTTGGAGGCGGTGGAAATTACGTAATTAAAAAGATGAATGGATGTGGCTTCTCGCTTGATTTGCAGGCATTATCAAAATTATACGGAGATGTGCAAAGATGAAATTTGTAATACCAAAAGGCAGGTTGATGAATGATTCCCTGGCATTCCTTCAAAATGCAGGGATAAAAATAAATATCGATGATGACAGAAAACTCATGTTCTACCAGGATGGCAATGAAATTATATTGCCAAGGGCAAGGGATGTACCTGTATATACAGAATATGCAGGAGATATAGGCATATGCGGTTCCGACACACTTTCTGAGAGCAGGAGCAGGCTGTTTACGCCATTGACCCTGAATTTCGGGAAATGCAGGCTCAGCTTAATTGCTCCGGAAAAATACAGCATAAAAGATTTTGAAGGGCTTGACATAGCCACAAAACACCCCAATATTACCCGGGATTATTTCTTTTCCATGGGCATAGATGCAAATATAATACCTTTGAACGGTTCCCTTGAACTTGCACCGGAAACAGGGATAGCCGATGCAATTGTGGATGTGGTCCAGACCGGAGAAACCATGAAGAAGAATAATCTGGTGGAAATACAGAAAATAATGGATATCTCTGCAATTCTGGTGGTTAACAGGGTATCACAGAAAATAAAATATAAGGAAATAAATAATTTTATTGAAAAAGCAGGTGGATTAAATGGAAATAGAAGAGTATGTAAAAAATATATTGAATGATATTAAATCGGGCGGCATTGATGCAGTTTCGGAATATTCCAAAAAATTCGACGGCTACGGGATGCCATTTAAAGTTCCTGAAAGCGAATTTGCCGAAGCGAAAGAATTAATACCGGTATACCAGAAAGACATAATAAACAGAACCTATAAGAGGATATATGAAAACCATGCTATACAGTATAACAACGATAAGGTGCGTTTTTCCAGGGGATCTATATATGGAATAAGATACACGCCAATAGAAAGAATAGGAATGTATATACCTGGAAAAAAGCCTCTGCCATCTACCGTAATGATGATAGGGATTCCGGCAAAAATAGCAGGCGTCAGGGATATTGTAATTGTGTCTGCTCCGGAAAGCAATGGCAGGGTAAATCCATACACACTTTATATAGCTGGCCTTCTGGGCATTCATGAGGTATACCGTATCGGAGGTGTGCAGGCAATAGGGTCAATGGCATACGGCATTGGAATGAAAAAGGTTGATAAAATATTCGGCCCCGGGAATTCATATGTAAACGAGGCAAAGAGGCAGGTCTATGGATTTACCGGGATAGATGGCTTATACGGCCCATCGGAGGTTATGGTAATATCTGATGGAACAGCAAAGGATGAATATATACTGGCTGACCTCAATTCACAGCTGGAACATGGCATAACATCAAAGGCATGGCTGCTCACCACCGGCAAAGCCATTTCCACTGCCGGAAATGAAAGAATAGAGGTAATGGTTTTCGAAAATATGGACGAACTCATATCAAAGGCAAATGAAATAGCTCCGGAGCACATGGAAATACAGGCAAAAGATCCAATGGGAATATTCAGCAGGATAAAAAATGCCGGTGCAATATACATAGGTGAGTATGCCCCTGTGCCAGCTGGAGATTATTTCCTTGGTGTAAACCACCTGTTGCCAACCGGCGGGACATCCAGATTTTCTTCAGCACTTACAGTGGACGACTTTATGAAAAAAACATCCTTTGCCAGCGTATCCAGGGAAGACTTTATGGCTGATCGTGAGCTGGGTCTGGAACTGGCAAAAATAGAAGGGATGCCACTTCACTATAAATCTATGGAGGCAAGGCTATGATAAGGGAGACGAAGGAAACTGTGATAGAGGTGGATATCGGTTCAGAAAGTACAATAATAGAAACAGGGGATAAGATACTGGACCATATGATGCGCACATTGTTCTTCTACATGGGCAGGAATGCAAAAATTAAGTGTTCCTATGATCTCAGGCACCACCTGTGGGAAGATCTGGGTATTACAATTGCCATGGAGCTCACAGCCTTAAAGGGCGAAAAACCGGTAAAGAGGTTTGGAAGTGCAACAATGCCTATGGACGAATCACTCATAATGGTTTCTTTAGATATTTCAAGGGCATACATAAATTTCCAGGTTGATTTCAGGGATGCAGAGGGTTTCGAGTTGAACCTCCTCTATGAGTTCCTGTGGGCACTTGCCAGGACAATGCCCATGACACTGCATGTGATTAAGTTCAGTGGCACAAATTCACACCACATAACTGAAAATGTCTTCAAGGCTTTAGGGGTAGCCCTGGGAAATGCACTGGAAGGAACTGAATATACAAGGAGCACGAAGGGGATACTGTGATAGCAATTATCGATATTAATACAGGAAACCTTTCCAATATAAATAGAATAGTCAGGGGAAAAGTAACCAGCGATCCATATGAAATAGAAAAATCTGAAAAAATAATTTTTCCGGGAGTGGGGTCTTTCCAGTATGTATCACAAATTATTAAGCCTATTAAGGATCTGCTGGTAGAGAGAATAAAGTCCGGGATTCCATATCTTGGAATATGCCTCGGGCTGGAAATCCTCTTCGAAAACAGCGAAGAAGGCCCCGGCAACGGATTAGGAGTATTCAATGGAACTGTAAAGAAGTTTAATGGTGTAAAAACTCCCCATATGGGATGGAATACAGTAAATGTAAAATCCCCTTCAAAGATTATGGAAGGCATAGGGAATGACTCATTCTTTTATTTTATGCATTCCTATTATGTCCCTGAAAATCAATATACAGTTATGGAGACAGAATACGGAAATAAATTTGCTTCAGGAATCGAAATGGGAAATATCTACGGGGTGCAGTTTCACCCTGAAAAATCTGGAAACGATGGCATAAGGGTATTGAAAAATTTTGGAGGTTTGAAATGATAGATATATATCCTGCTATTGATATTTATAATGGTGAAGCAGTATCCCTTGAAAACGGGAAGATAGAAAAAATTGAGTCATTTGGAGACCCGGTAAAATTTGCACAGAAATTTTCTTCAATCTCGGGCAAATTGCATATCGTTGACCTTAATGGGGCCTTCACAGGAAATCCTGCCAATACCAATCTTATCAAAAGCATAAGGAAAAATGTGAAATCTTTTATTCAGGCAGGAGGTGGCTACCGGACAATGGAATCCATCGAAACAGGCTATAGCCTTGGAATTGATAGCATTATAATAGGCACAGCTTCCCTTGATAAAAAAATTCTGGAGGAAGTTTCAGAAAAATATAAAAATATAACCATCAGCATAGATGCATACAATGGCTATATCAAATACAACGGATGGGCAGATGGGGCGGGAATCAGTTACCGTGATTTTTATTCCATGGTAAAGGGCATGGCAAACCGTTTTATATTTACGGCAATAAATAGCGATGGTACCGGGCATATAAGCAGGATAGAGAAATTCTGGGATGAAGGATATTTTATGTATGCCGGTGGCGTAAACTCGATTGATGACCTGAAGAAACTTGAAAGTATGGGGTTTAATGGTGCCATAATAGGAAAGGCCCTTTATAATGGGAATATAAAAATAGAGGAATTAAAATGCTTGCAAAACGAATAATGGGGGCACTGGACATTGCCGGTGATAGGGTAGTAAAAGGTGTAAACTTTGAGAATGTAAGGGATTCCGGAGATCCTATCCAGCTTGCTAAACGCTATGAATCGGAAGGAATTGATGAACTTGTATTCCTCGATATCCGGGCAACCCGTGAGAAAAGGAACATTATGAATATGCTTGTTGAAAGGGTTGCCTCAGAGGTATATATCCCATTTACAGTAGGAGGCGGGTTAACGGATATAGAAACCATGGTAAAAATAATAAGGAATGGGGCAGACCGCATATTTATTAATACATACGCAGTTGAACACCCTGAAATAATAGGTGAAATATCGGATAGAATTGGTTCAGCCAATACAGTTATAGCAATAGATTCAGGCAGGTATAATGGAAATTATTATGTATACACCCATGGAGGAACTTTGAATGCTGGAGTTGATGCAATTTCATGGGCACAGAAAGCAGAGAGCCTTGGTGCAGGAGAACTTCTGGTTACCTCTATAAACACAGATGGCACAAAGAAGGGATTTGATACGGAACTGATTGAAAAAATAACCGGAAGTGTCAATATACCTGTTATTGCCTCCGGTGGTGCCGGATCACCTGCAGATTTCCTTGGTGCATTCCAGGCCGGGGCGGATGGGGCACTTGCAGCTTCCATCTTCCATGAAGGGAAGTATACTGCAAATGAGATCAAAAAATACCTGAAGGAGAATGGTGTAAATGTCAGATTATGATTTAAAATTTGAAGGGCTCATGCCCGTTGTTGTACAGGACAGTGAGACAAAAGAGGTTCTAACGCTTGCATATATGGATGAAGAGGCATACCGGAAAAGCATGGAAACAGGCCTCATGCATTATTATTCAAGATCTAAGCAGCGGGTAAGGATGAAGGGGGAAGCCAGTGGAAATATACAGGAAATAAAGGATGTTATGATAGACTGTGATAATGACTCCCTCTTATTCATGGTAAAACAGAAGGGTGCTGCCTGCCACCTGGGAACCAAAAGCTGCTTCAGGGAAATTGGAACTCCGGTTGTTGCGGGAAATATAAATTATTCACTGGAAGTCCTCCTTGAACTTGAATCATTAATAGCTAAAACCAAAAACACACCCAGGAAAAATTCATACACAACGGAACTTTTTGAATCCGGAGAGGAGAACATAAAGAAAAAAGTTGGTGAAGAAGCAGTTGAATCAATACTGGCACAGGGCAAGGACAGGATTGTATATGAAACTGCAGACCTGCTATACCATCTTCTTGTATTCCTCTCATACGAAAATATAAAACTATCCGATATAATGGATGAACTATCAAAAAGGAGAAAAAATTAAAAGTTCAGGAGACAGCATGCCCCCTGCGGCTTGAAATTTTTGATTTTTCTATTCCCTTTCCGGATAATCTTTCCATAGACTGTTGTAAATTTTCAAGGAATATATCGGCAAGGTCCCTGCTAAAGCCTTCGCGGACTACAACCCTCATAAGCACCGTATCCTTCGCATTATCCGGCAGGGAATATGCCGGTACAATCCAGCCATAGCTCCTGATTGCGGCGGAGAGGTCGAAGAGGGTGTAACTGCCAGCTTTCTTCTGCCTGAACGTTACAACAGGTATATGTTCTGCCCTGCTTACAACCTCCAGCTCCGGAAATTCCCCTATTTTATCTGCAAGATATTTCGCATTCTTCATTATATTTTCCGCTATATTGCGGTAACCTGATTTTCCAAGCCTTATTATGTTATAGTACTGTGGTGCTATGTTTGCAGCACTTTTAGAGAAATTAAGCGTATATGTGGGCATATCATCTCCAAGGTAATTAACGTAAAATACCAGATCATCGGGCAGGTCGGCTTTATCCTTGAAGAGAAGCCATCCTATGCCAGGATACACAAGCCCGAATTTATGTCCTGAAACGTTTATGGATTTTACGTGGCTGAGCCTGAAATCCCATTCAAGTTCCGGTTCTATGAAAGGTGTTATGAAACCTGCACTTGCAGCATCCACGTGTATTGGAATATCTAAACCTTTTTTAGATTTTAATTCTTCCAGAAGTGAATTTATGCGTTTAACATCATCAAAAGCACCTGTAAAAGTTGTTCCAAGCACTGCACCAACAGCTATTGTATTCTCATCAACATTTTCTATAAGCTTTTCGGGGTCAACCACCTTTGTGTTTGCATCAAGTGGGACTACCCTTGCTTCAACATCAAAATATTTTGCAAATTTATCCCATACCACATGTGTATCGGCACCAAAGACAATGTTGGGCTTTGACGTATCCTTTTTCAGGGCTTCCATTTTAGACTTCCAGTTCCACTTGTGTGCCAGCAATGCCAGCATTATAGATTCAGAAGAACCTATTGTTGATGTTCCGGTAAAATCTTTTCCCTCCGGCGCATTGTAGAGCCTCGAGAGTATATTGACAATTCTCGTTTCTTCCTTTTTTATCTGAGGGTATTCGAAACTATCTATGAAATTTTTATGTGCATTTTCCATATACAGATTTTTTGCTTCCGGTTCCATATATGTTGTAACGAAAGTTGCCAGATTTAATTCTGGAATTCCATCAAGCTTTAATTCCTCATGTATCATTTCATATGCAGCCCTGGACGCCATTCCCTCCTCCGGAAATTCAAATTCAGGCACTGGATTATTAAAATCCCTGTTGCTATAAGTTCCATAAATCTTTCTTTCAGGATTCATCTTTCTAGATACCATAATAATGAATAGGCAGATAGTATAAAACGGTATACGGTTGTATCATATAGACATTATTTATTTTTCTTCATTGTGGAAACTCTTGCTCTCCGGAATATTTCAATACCTGGCTTAACAAGCAACTGTATGCTCGCGGCTATGAAAAGGTATACTCCATAGAAGTAATCTGCCTGGCTTAAAAATAATATGCTGCCACTTAGAAACTCAAGGCCTATTGCCACATCATTGCCTATAGCGACCCAGCCATAAAACTTGCCTGCTCTCTGCTTCTTTATTTCATTATATTCGTACCGGTTTATAGCCGAAATTACCCTGGTATCACTCAAGAACTCTGCGCTGTGCAAGAACAATGACGCCAGAAGCCCGCCGGCAGCCATGCCGTTTATTGTTTCAATATAATTTAACCTCGAATTTTCCG
>JAKBQO010000200.1 GCA_021835185.1 Thermoplasmata archaeon | reverse complement strand
ACTAAATAAAAAGGGAGGGATCACAAAATGATCTTAAAAATATTAGTTTAAGAAGTTGTGTCAAACACTATAATGTATAATATAAAGCATCATCCTCCAGAAAATATTTCAAGAAAAACTAGATGGTCTTCTGGATTTACCAGTACATCAGAAGTGGCAGGGAGCCCGTTGAGTATTGCAACAAATCCTTCCTCATCGATATTTATAATATTATAAATATTCCTGAGCTTTTCACTTTTGTCCAGTTGGAGTTTTCGTTTTTCCTTTCCTATTATTTCTATCATAACAGCTCCGGGCAGATTCGAACTGCCGTCATCGGATCCAAAGTCCGGAATGCTTGTCCACTACACCACGGAGCTATAATTACCATAATTATGAATGAATATTAAAATGTGTTGCGAAAATATATTTAAAAATTATTTTTATTTTTTGGCGGAGCAATTGAATTCATCACTGCATGTCCTTCCCAGGCTTCTCAATATGGAAAAGACAATTCCGAGCCCTTTCTGTGCATCCTCATCTTTCATTGCACGCAGAGTTCCCATCATTCCACCCACTGGTGTGACAGTATCGGTTTTGATTGCATTTTCCACTGCCTTTATCATGTTAACATAATGGGGTGCAACACTGAGGTCAAGTCGGCCTAATGACTCTAAAATTGGTTTCTGATTCATGATCAGGTTCATGGTAAAATCGTTGGATAAAAGTCCCATAACCATGCCCATTGCACTGTCGTCCTGTAATATGCCAAGAACAGGATCAAGAAGTCCCTTGTTCTGTATTACTGTAACCATCTCAAGGAGATTGCTCAGAGCCTTTACATTCTTCTCCTCTGACATGATCTTTAATAAGGTCATTACAGAATCCGTTTTAGTCGTAAGGGATAACACATCGTCGCTTGTCAACAGACCGAATACTGTTTTTAAGGTTTCATCGTCACTCAATATTCCGGATATTACATCCAGAAATCCAAGGTTGTCAAGTTTTTTTAATAGCTCAACCGCCCTTGTCAAACTGGAAATATATTCCGGTTTCATCAATTTTTCTAACTGTTCATCTTCTGACATCATAATTATTCACCAGCTTGCTAGATATTTGTCAAGTGCCATATCTCCATTTGTCCACATGAAGTATTTAGTAAACAGTTCCTTCTTTATATGGTTTGTGGCTGATGGTTGTGCTATCTTCTTATCACCACCATAGAACGTTGTATCATTCACGGCTATAGCGAATCCTTCCAGTGGATTGTCTGCTATGCATACAATTTCTGGGGTATATGTATCTATTTTTGTGGGAACACCAAGTCTGGTAGCAAGGTCCTGTATTGCAATCCTGGAGGTCTGCACAGCGAGGAATCCAAGCTTTGGAACCGTTATCTGATTTGAATCGCCACATGAGTAAACATTGGGATATTTAACCGATCTCATATGTTCGTCAGTAACCATGAATCCTCCATCATCGAAAAGATCAGGCGTTGAATTTTTCACTGCGTCATTGGCTTCATATGGAGGCAATATAACTGCAATATCTGCTTTTATAGTCTTTCCATCCTCTCCCACAATTTCATCTTTTTTGATTTCCTTTACGCGGAAATTCCATACCGTGTCAAAGCCAGCCTGGCTATACATAGTTTTTACTACTCCCCTCGTTTCCTTTGATATATCTGTGAGCACTTCTTCTCCGGGTGAGAATATTGTTATGTGGGTTTTATCCATAACCCCCTTCTTCTTAAGGAAGGCAGGAATCATTAATGAAAGCTCGAAAACTGGTCCCTCACATGCAGAATCTGCAACGGACGCCCAGTTTGTTGGGTATTTTCCTCTTGGTGTAAGTGTTCCCTGATAGAAAATGCCAGATCCTATTGCTATATTTCCACCCTCGAATTTCTCTAATCTTTCATAAAGAGCTGTTGCAAAATCTGGTTCACAGGCACTTGCTCCATATTCATCCCAGCCCTTCAGGTGTTCCACACCAAGTTTTGCCCCGAATGCAACTACCAGGTAATCATAAGTAATATTTTCCTTTTTACCGTCCGGTGTTGAATATTCCACCTTATTCTTTTTTGCATCTATTGCATTTACCGTTCCTAATATAAATTTAATTCCCTTTGCAGGCAAAGCCGTTGTAAGGTCTACTTCCAGATCCTCGGCCTTGAAAACTCCGATGCTGACATGAGGCATTCCCGGCCTGAATGCGGCGTATGGAGTGTTATTTATTAATGTTACATCTATCTTATCCCCAAGCAATCTCTTTGCTGTATAAGCTGCCGTCAATCCGGCAAACCTTCCACCTAAAACAAGTAATTTAGTCATTTTCCACCACTAAAGTTATAATATTATAGTAATATATTAAGTTTTTTATCACATTTGTGAAGAAAAATACCTTTTTAGTAAAAATTCTTATTGTTGCTTTAAATACATGATGAATACAATTTTATAAAGAGATTTTATAAATAAATAATTTGACTTAAAAATTCAAAGAGTAAAATTATCTTTTATTAAATTTCATTTTTCAGTAATGAACATTGATTTTTTACTTTTTCTATAAATTCATGTGTTCCAGCATTGCCTCCCGATTCTACTGGAATTATTCCTTCACCTATTACATTTTCCAATGATTTTTCTATGATGCTGGCTGTTTCAGTCTGGTTTATATGCTTCAGCATCATTATTGAAGAGCGTATAGAGGCAACTGGGTTAGCGATGTTCTTTCCTGCTATGTCCGGGGCACTGCCATGGACAGGTTCAAACATTGAAGTTTTATCACCTATATTTCCACTGGGTGAATATCCAAGACCTCCTGTAAGAGAACTTGCCATATCAGAGAGTATGTCACCATATAGATTTGGAGCAATTACATAACTGTATTTCTTTGGATTTCTTACCATGTTATAGGCAAGAGAATCTGCATATTCAAAGGCAATCTCCCTGTTTAAAGGTTCTGCTTCCTCCATGGCTATTTCCCTCCATAAGGAGTACATGGGAACTGCATTGGCCTTGTCTGTAACCGTTATATTTTCAGAACCTGCAATTTTATAAGCTGATCTGAAA
>JAKBQO010000016.1 GCA_021835185.1 Thermoplasmata archaeon | reverse complement strand
TGTAGGGGTCGCCATGGCTTCAGGATCAGATATTGCAACTGCAACCGGGGATATAATTTTACTCAACAACGATTTGAAAAATATACTCAGTACACTTATAATAGGAAAATACACAATAAAAAAGATCAAACAAAATGTGGGATGGGCAATAGGGTACAACTCTGCACTTATACCTGTAGCTGCTGGGATTTTGACTCCGCTCCTCGGTTTAGGAATATATTATGTATTGCCAATATTTGCTGCTCTGGCTATGGGATTAAGTTCCACAACCGTAGTATTGAATTCCATGCAATTGAGAAAACATATGGAGCGGAAAATTGCCCTGGCTTCCATGTGATTCAGTTAAATTTATAAGTATTTTATGTATTGTTGTGTATGGAATTGAGAGTTATAGGGATGTCTGAAGGGCGCAGGATTCCTGACAAATTTACCTGCAGCGGGAAAAACCACTCCCCGAAGATTGAGATACATGATCGCAATGAAACAGGATATTATTTTATAGTTATGAATGACCCGGATGCGCCTTCAGGTTTATTTACGCACTGGCTCATATACAATATTCCGGCTGGAATCGTAACCCTTGAAGAAAATATCGGGAATAAAGAAATTACAGAAGAGGGATATTACCAGGGATTGAATGATTTTGGGGAGCTAGGATACGGTGGCCCATGCCCTCCAAGAGGCGATGGAGACCACAGATATTTCATTAAAATATACAGGACCGATGAAGCAGTAAGCAGAAAGAAAATTGATGCAGAACACGCATATGAAATTCTGGATAAAATGAGCCCGGAAGCCGAATTTTACGCTCTTTTCAGCAGGGAATAATTTTTATTATTCCATACCTTCCAGTGCATTCAAAAGGGCTCTATATGCCTCAGGGAAATCTTTTCCGGTAATACAGACTCTTAAGTATGGTCCTGTAATTCCAAAATACTTTGCAGGAAGTGCTATAATCCCTTTCTTTGCAAGCTTTTCACTTACACTTTCCGATCCCTCTGCAGTATATCCTGAATAATCAACAAAGGATACGGGCATTGCAAGCGGGTCTTTGCCACCATAAAATTTCAGTTTTCCCTTTTCATGGATCAGGACTTTATGGTTGCTGTTTATAATTTCCTTCACATTTGCAAGCAGCTCATCGTGTTTTTTCAGAATCTCATATCCAGCAGAAACGTTTATCCAGGACACATCTTCAGTAATGAGCCCTTTGAAGCCTTCAAGTTTCGCAGCTTCATCCTTATCAGGTGCTATAATATATCCAAGCCTCAGGTCTCCACCACCATATACCTTTGTAAATGTGTTGACTATGTATCCATTGGTATACCTGTATTTATCAAGTTTTTCAACAAATTCCATAAATGTTTCATCTATTAAGCATGAAGAATACTTATCAGGAAATTTAATCAAAGTACCTGTGGGGTTATTTGGATTGCTTGCAACAAACAATTCATTTCCTTCTTTATAACCAAATATTTCAGGAGTTTTGTATATCATCTCATATTCAGGCTTATTTACAATGAATGTGTTATATTTTGCATGCAGGTGATAAAGCACCATTGAAAAAGCTTCTGTGGCGCCATGTGTTAAAACAACATTCTTTGCATCCACGCCATGAAGATCGCCTATCTGCTCTTTAAGGTCAGATTCATGCCCGGGCGTAGATTTATTAAAATATTCCTTTAAGTCAAAAACCCCTGACATGCCACTATGGCTGAGTTCGTATTTTCCGCTGTGTTTGTTGAGCCAGTCTATTGTTTCGCAATTCATAGCCGTATATTATCAGGTTATTATATAAATTTGATGTTTGATTTTCCAAATTTTTCGCGAATAAAAGAGAACCACAATGATTTATGTATTTATTGGCAATTATATATACATGGAATCCGGTAAATATCTTTATTATGGCCCGGTTGCAGGCTTTATTTCCGCAATATTCGAAGCTATCATGTTCTACCTATTTGATATAGCTGCATCGCTTCCTCCGGGATACCAGTTCACAGCAATAGGAGCCCGGCTTCTACACATATCCGGATTTTATGGAACTTTATATGGAATGCTGCTGCATTTCATGGTAGGTACAGTTGTAGGCATAGTGGCAGCGTTAATTTCCTATTATGTTATTGCTTTGAGAATAAAAACAGTTAAATCAGGGCTTTTTATAGGAATTCTTGCAGGATTCCTGGTTCTGCTGGTATTCAGCCTTCCGGTAAACATATTATTGCTGCATCTTTATGTATACGAAAAATATTATCTTCCATCCACAGCTTTTTATTATTCAATGCACATATTTTACGGTGCTGTATGGGGAATATTTCTGGGGTATTTTATATCAAGGCAAAGGAAATCATCATAAATTTGTGAAGTCTACTTCTATTATAATCGAATAGATATATTTTTATTTAATATTGCCATGATGTCGCATGGATATAAGCGAAAAGATAGCAGGGGAAATAACAATATCCGATATACCCGGTGTAACAATTAAAAAATGGCGGGAAGAATTTGGCATATCACAGATGGAATTGTCAAAGTTTATGGATGTTTCACCATCAGTAATAAGCGATTATGAATCGGGAAGAAGAAAATCTCCCGGTGCAAATTCTATAAAAAAAATTGTTGATGCGCTGGTAAAAATAGACGAGTCCCGGGGAGGGCATCTTGTTCGCAGGTATAACAGTGGGATACCTTCGGATGCCCTGCTCGACATAAAGGATTATGACCATGACATAGAATTGCGGTATATTTTAACAAAAATCCACGGGACACCCTGTTCAACTGCAAATTTGAAACGCAACATACGTGGTTATACCATGATAGATGGAATTAAGGCAGTACTGAAATTTTCCTACGCAGAATATACAAAGCTTTATGGATGGTCCAGCCAGAGGATAATATTCATTACAGATGTTTCAATTGGAAGGAGCCCGATGATAGCAATAAGGGCACATCCATTGAAGCCTGCAGCTGTGGTTTATGTAAAGCCCGACAATGTGGATGAACTTGCAATAAAACTTTCTGAAATTGAAAATATACCACTGATAAAGACAGATATGGACCATAAATCCATATCAGCTGTTATGAACAGCTTAAGATGAAAATATCTTTTTCAGATACCATTCCACATCAAATGGGATAATATCATCCATTTCCTGCCCTATCCCTACAAAGAGAATAGGTTTCTTGATTCCAGCTGAAATACTTATTATTGATCCGCCTTTTGCATCCGTGTCAAGCTTTGTTACTATCACACTGTCATAGTTTATTTCACTTGAAAATGTCAGGGCCTGGTTTATTACATCCTGGCCTATCATGGCATCCAGTACGAGGATTGTCATGTCCGGTTTTGCAACACGCTTAATTTTTTTCATTTCATCCAGGAGATTTTTGTTTGTTTGCATCCTTCCTGCTGAATCTATTAAAACATAGTCCATTTTTCTTGCTTTAGCATGTTCTATGGCGTCAAATGCAACGGACGCAGGATCGCTCCTGAAATCATGTTTAATGATTTCCACCCCAACATTGCCAGCAAGAATGTTTAGCTGGTCAATAGCTCCAGCCCTGAAAGTATCGGACGCAGATAATACTACACTTTTATTATTGCTCTTAAGATAGTACGCCAGTTTCCCTATGGTTGTTGTTTTTCCGGTTCCGTTTATGCCAAGAAACAGTATTACAAATGGTTTTTTCTCAACGGTGAGAAGGTTAACAGCATCCTTATTATTGTGCTGGATAACATCACGAACCACACTCTTTAATTCTTCTTCAACTGCAGGATAATCAATTTTTCTCTTTAATTTGCCGAGATTCGCCTTTAATTTTTCAATAATTTCCTCTGTGGCATCATAGCTTACATCTGCCTCAAGGAGAGTTTCCTCTATGGTGCTTTCAAGTTCATCCCGCCTTATTGTTTTTTCTTTCTGTGGAGCTACAGAATCCCGGGTTGCTGTTAACGAATCTTTCGGCCCATTTTCCCTATTTCCGGAAAATATATCGGAAAATTTCTTTTTTAATTTGTCAAACATTACCTGTTTCCTTCCTGGGCCCTCTGGACAGAATACATGAGGGCATCGTAATTATTCTGAGCTGACTGTTTCTGCTTTAACAGGTTGTTGTATGTATCCTGCAGGCTCTGTATATTTTCTTCCATCCTCTTTATAGTTTTTTCTTTTTCCTCCTCTATAAAAACACCGGAGCCTACCGGCACAATAATTTTTGATGTATCCAGTGCAGCCTTGGAAAATAGGCCGGATCCGATGGATATTTTTACATCCTTTGATTTCTCATAATCTGTGTCCTTTAACAAAGCAAGTGTATCATTCGATTCTTCAAGTGTCTTCAATAATAAATTCATTCTTGAATCTATAGTTTCCAGTAAGTTTTTTAAATATTCAATCTGTTCTACCAGTTCATTTTCTCCTGCCATTTAATTACCTCCAAATTTTTTCCTGTTATAAACAAGTGAGTCTATTACAGGTATAGGCTCACCGGATAAATAATTTATCAGGGCGCCACCCCCGGTTGATATATATCCCATGGAATCTGAAAGCCCGAATTCATTAATTGCATTTATTGTGTGCCCTCCCCCGACTATTTTTGATGCAGGGCTCTGGGAAACTGCATTAAATATTTCCCTGGTTCCAAGTGAGTATTCATTTATTTCATACATTCCCATCGGGCCATTGAGAAATATATTTTTTGCTTTTTCTATAATACTGCTAAAAGTTTTAATGGACTCAAATCCAATATCTGCCAGCAACTGGTCATCTGGAACTTTCTCACCTGTTTTTATTTCTGTCTGTAAGGGATTAAGCATGAAATCTTCAGGGAGGTATATGCGATCGGAGAATCTGGATAACAACGATTTGCATTCCTCCAGCAATTTCTTATAATTTTTATCCTGTTTTTCGATGAATTCCATGTTCCTTTTCCCTATGTCTATCCCGGAAGCCCACAGGAATATGTTTGCTGCCACACCACCAAAAATTATATTGTCCACTATCCCTTTCTCCAGGAATGGGCCTGTTACCTTTATAGCATCCCTAATTTTGGCTCCACCCATTATAGCCAGTTTCGGATGTGATTTAGAATTCATGAACCTGTCTATGCTCTTAATTTCAGTTTCCATAAGCCTGCCAGCTATATTGGGCTTTATATCCTTGAATCCGGTAAGTGTTGTCTGATCCCTGTGTATCGCAGGAAAAGCATCGATTATAAAGTAATCAAATAATTTTGATAAATTTCTGACAATAAATGTGTTTTTCTGGGCAGCCCCATCATCTTTTATAAGTATTTCTTCGCTATAGAATCTGGAGTTCTCCAGCATGATAATATCTCCATTTTTCATGTTCCTTATAGCTGTTTCCACTGCAGACCCTATCAATGAATCAACGAATAAAACATCTCTGCCTAACAGCCTGCCAAGATGCCCTGCATGTTGCCGCAAACTTACAAAATCACTGTCGCCCGGCCTTCCCTGGTGGGCAATAATAACAACCTTTGAGTTTTTAAGTTCGTTAATTGTCCTCAAATAATGAATGAATCTTGTATCATCCACTACTTCTCCGGTTATAGGGTTAATTGGGGAATTTATATCTATTCTAAGATACACTCTCTTGCCATTGAAATCAAAATCGTCCATAGTGTAAAACGGGGACCTATCCATAGTTCATAATATGTAAGTTATATATGATTATTTTTTAATCCACCATTGAAAGATGTGGTATGCCAGTTTTAAATCCAGGGAGACATATTATTCCATGTGGGAATATTTTAATAATACCGGTATATATTATTACATGTATGTTCCACGGGAATTCAAAATTGATGATATGGAAAAAATTGTAGATTTTGTGAAAAATTATAGCTTTGGCATAGTTCTAAGCATATACAATGGAGAGATATATAACACTCAAATCCCGCTGATGCTTGATGCTTCAGGCAATAATATAGTATTGAAGGGGCATATGGCCCGTGCAAACATGCAATGGTATCATTCAAAAAACAATAAGGTGGCAGTTCTTTTTACTGGGCCACATCATTATATATCGCCAGAATGGTATAAGGAGAAAGATTCAGTTCCAACATGGGATTATATGACAGTACGTTTTGATGGCATACTGGAAACTATGGATGATATAGAAACTAAAAAATTCCTGGTTGATCTCTCTAAATCTTATGATCCAGAATGGACAAATAAAGGATACGATAAAAAGGAGTATTATGCGAAAATGGTTTTGCAAATCGCTGCATTTACCATTAAGGTTAATAAAATAACTGCTAAATTTAAACTTACCCAGAACCACCAGGAAGATATGGAAAATGTTGCAATTAATCTGGATAAGGTTGGAGACGAAGACGCACGCTTAATAGCCAGGTATATAAGAAGGGAAGCAGGAAAATAACTTTTTATACGGTTAATCTATTATGACATCAGGGTTTGTGGGGTAGCCTGGCATCCTTCCAGCTTCGGGAGTTGGAGACTCCGGTCCAAATCCGGACAGACCCATTTATAAACTTAATATATACACAATAGAAAGTTCTGGTGATTTTTAACAGGAGCATTAAATCAGAATAGAATGCGGAGAGTGGGATTTGAACCCACGAATCCCTGCGGAAATGGACCCTGAATCCATCGCCTTTGTCCTAGCTCGGCAATCTCCGCTTCCTCATAGCCACAGTTTCATTATGGACCATTTTCAGGATAGCTGGATATTTATTTTTTCCTAATAACTTTATCTTTTTTATGCTTGATTCGAGGCTTATCATATTGCCCGGACTTACTATTGTATGCTTATTTATTGCATACCCTAGTTTTTCATTATTGTAAACTACATATCCCGTATCATCAATTTTTCCCATCAGAAGCGATTTTGCTACCCCAATTGTAGCCCTGCCAAGCACAACGCCGGCAAATGTTGCCAATCCACACTTTCTGGGGTGTAGCAATCCATTTGCATCAATCAACAGCAATCCATCAACATTCACGGAAAGCTTTTCAATAAACGGGCTTTCTCTGTATCCCAGATAACCGGGTATGTATGGGAAATTAACCTTCATTTCCAGATTTTTTACCATGTATTCACCGGAATTATAGTATACAAGTGCACCGTAACCTGTACGCCCTTCATATGATACGTCTATAGCAGCATAATTTTCTTCATCCCGATCCCCGGCAAAATCGGCCATTGAAGCTATTTTTTCCTGCTCCTCCTGTAATTTTGCCAGCGGGTAATCTGTTTTAAAATCTGAAAAAAACCGTTCATTAAAATTTTCAACCATTCCATTGGAAATTATAATTCCATCCTTTCTCAAACGCCTGGCTTTTTCTTCTACCCCCAAAGCATATTTTCCCATTCTTCTGTCTGTGTGTACAACCTTGTAGCATGGTATCCTATCAGGGTCTTCATTTATTGACAGCATATATCCAACTGCCCTTGCCGCCCTGATATCTCCAAGAGCTTTTGCAAGTTCCCCATAGGTCGTTATATAACCTTCAGGTATCTGCTTAACAAGGCTATAGAAATAATCATAGAGGTTAATATGTGTATAATTCATCAAAAACTATACGCAATTACCATATATTATTATTCAGAATAATTTTATTCATTTTATGAATCATTTACTCATAAACTTTAAATTTTATCATTTAATACACCACCAATGTTCGAGTCATTCTTTTATAAGGTTGGCAGATATGTCAAGAAAAATAAGAAAAAAGTACTGGTATTCTGGATAATATTGTTCCTGCTTATGGCATATCCGGCAACCCTTATATTCAGTGATACTTCATATAACCTTACCAATTCCCTGGTTACAAAAAATTCCCAGTCAAGTAAGGCAAATGATATACTGAGCGCACAATTTAATGGTAGTTCATCCGACCCATCCATAATTATAGTTTCAAATAATACTCCCATAGATAACCTTACAATAAGCAGAGATATGATGGCATTCCAGCATTCTATGGATTCATATTTAAAAAGCATAAATGTGGGGTATAATAGTACTACAAGTATTTTTACAGTTGAAAATAAAACTTTGATGAGTTATTCAAATAGTACTTATAAGCTGGAAACTGGTACAAGATTCATGATAGAATATACATTATCGAATCTATCTAAGAACAATAATGTAACCATGGCTGCTGAGAATATTACGCAAACCTCTCCCTACAATTCAACCTTTAAAGACTTACTTTTTGAATTAAATTTCACAACTCCTAATGAAATCTACGGTTTTGTGGATAAAATTTATCATAATATGGCATCCTTTCAAAGTAAACCCTACATGGAAAGTTACGTTGTAAGCCTTGTAAATAGTTCCCAGATATATTTAATAAATAACGCAAAACCTTTAGCCAACCCGCTTATACAGATCAACTCGCCCTATTACAGTAATTATTTATACTCATTATACAACAATTCAGGTAAGAATTACAATGCATTTGTTAGCAATATAATTAACAATACAACATACAACAAATTTCCTGTATTGCCGTCCAGCTATGGCTCCTCATCTCTGATGAACCAGAAAAATTCAACACTGATAATGATATTTTCCTATAAGACCAATATTACAGCCGCACAGCAGTCACACATAAATTCAATTGAAAAGACATATAGTTCCAAAATATCATCGAGTTCATTTTATCTCGCAGGATCTACAGTAGCCAATAATCAGCTGGCCAGTGAATCATTGCATGGCATGGTTGTGGCTTTAATAATAGGAATAATTGTTTCAATAATAATTGTAGGGTTGTTTTTCAGGTCTCCTGTTACAGCTTTCCTTCCATTCATGATATTTGTTTTTTCGGCAGTAATATCAGCTGGAATTAACGGGCTGCTATACAAATATATTTTCCACACAAGCATATCTTTCATAACGCCCACTTTGCTTTTAATACTAATCCTGGGTATAGCTTCAGATTATTCCGTGTATATTCTTTCCAGATTTCGATCAGAATTGAGGGCAAAAAACAAAGATGCAATACCTGAATCTGCAAAATGGGCCGGGCATGCAGTATTTACTTCGGGCACAACTGTTGCACTTTCGTACATTATATTATGGATATCCAATATACCAATATTCAGTGATGCAGGGCTTACCAATGCCATAGCTGCTGTGGTTACGATAATTATTGCAAACACATTGTTAATTGCAATACTTGCACAGTGGGGAAAGAAAACTTACTGGCCTGCAAAAATTAAAGAAAACCAGAAACTTCCATTTGAAAAATCAATGGAAAAAGTTGCACATGTTGCTTTAAATAACAGGAAAAAAATCATAGTAATATTTGTTATAGTGGCACTTGGAGCACTGTTCCTGTATTCCACAACACCAACAAATATGGATGTTTTTGAACTGATTCCTGCAAGCAGTGGTGTCCAGGCAACAAGCGTAATTAACAGTTCTCTGGGATATGACCTGTTTGACCCTGCATACGTAATGGTAAATTTCACATCACCAATTATGACTGTAAATAATACAACCGGGGCTATTACTTTTAATAGTACAGAGTATAATCAAACCCTTGCAATGGAGGATAAACTTGCGGCTTCGCCTTATGTCCACAGCATTTCAGGGCCCGGATATCCATATGAAAAGAAGGTCAATTACACGGATCTTGTATCTTCACTAGTTTATAGCAGTCAGTATCTAAATCAAACTGCCACATATATAGGGCATAACCACAAATCTGTTGAAATTGTAGTGTACCTTTCAAACGTGGCCTGGAGCAATCCTTCAACGAACTATGTAAATAAAATGCCCTCAATAGTCAACGGTTCAGGCAACTATACTGCTTATGTTGGCGGAACTACAGAATATCTGAACAATGCATATTCTTTCACATCCCATTCTTTCAATAATATGGTTCCATTGCTTGGAATTACAATATTTATCATTCTGCTGATACAGCTTGCATCTGCATTGACTCCAGTAAGGCTTATCCTTATGGTTATGGCTGCTGTTATGCTGGCTCTGTCGCTTACATACATTATCTTCTATTACCTGCTTCACCTGCCTGTTATTATATTCCTTCCGTTATTTGTATTCATCACCCTGTTAGCCGTAGGGCTCGATTATGATATTTTCATGATCACCAAAGTCCAGGAAAACATTTCAAAGGGGATGAACACAGCAGAGGCTGTTAAGGATTCCATAGTGGAAAATGGTGGTGTCATAATTACACTGGGCTTACTGTTATTTGCAACATTCGGTGCATTATATTTCAGTGGATTGGGCATAATAGAAGAAATCGGAGTCGGGCTTGCCCTGGGTGTTCTTATAGATACCTTCGTAAGCTGGATGTTCTTTGTTCCTGCGATTATGACAGTAATGGATAAATATAACTGGTGGCCATCAAGGATCGGAAAGGACCTGCCTAAGGAAAAATAATTATACGTTGCGGCACTAAGGTGATATGAAGACATTCCTTAAGGTGATATTCAACAGTGAGGGTACAAAGCCCAGTGAAATAGTAGGTAGATTAAGGTCTCTTGGTTTCTCGCTTATAAAAGGTGAACAGGATATGGTTTACGAGTGGCCTGATTCAGCAACAGCCGACGATGCAATATGGTTTGCGGACAAAATACAGGCAACACTGCAGGGCTTTAACGTTTACTTTGAAATCGAAACTCTGGATTAAAAATTCTGCATCTTTCTATTTCTTAAACGGAATCCTCCTTATTTCACCACAGTAGGGGCAGCGGACCTGTACCATTTTATTTTTCAATTTGATTCCAGGGTTCTTATATGGCGTTTTGCAATGCTTGCAGTAAGAATGTTTTATGGAAGTATTTACCGAAATATTCATTCTCATCCCTATTTTCTCCATTAATCTTATATATCTTCTTGCCAGTGCAATGTTTTCTGTATTCTCTGCTTCATTGAAAAGTGTCTGCATCCGTTCCTTTGATATGTTTATAAGTACCCGGTCTTTCATTTCTATAAATATTTATTAATCTTATAAATATTGCCGTTTATGATTAAAATTATGGCGCTTGATGTGGATGGGACTATAACGGACCAGAACCGCATTATATGCCCGGAAGCGATAACCAGCATAAAGAAGGGCATAGAAAGCGGATTGCAAATATCACTGATCAGTGGCAATGTTATACCGGTAATGTACGGATTGAAAACATTTCTTGGCATCAACGCCCCGGTATTCGGTGAAAATGGCGGCATAATGTATTATAATGGTTCAATAGAGAAATTTTTTGACAAAACAAAGCCATTAGAATTCCTTGAATACATATCCAGCAGGTCATTAGCCACTCCATATTTCACAAACCAGTGGCGGGAAACATCTGCTGCATTTTCAATGGACCCGGGAAATGAAGCCATTGTATCTAAAGAAGCAGAAAAATGGAATCTGGAAATTGTAAATAGCAAGTTTACCTGGCATATAATGAATCCCGGTCAGAACAAAGGGTATGCAGTGGAAATTTTAAAGAAAATGTTTAACGCTAACTGGGATGAAATTCTGGTTGTCGGTGATTCTGATAATGATAATGCCATGTTCACCCTTCCTGTTAAAAAGGCATGCCCGGATAATGCAACAGATTCTTTAAAATCTATTAGCGATTATGTATCCCCCGAATCATATGGGTATGAAATAGGCGATGTAATGGCAAAATTCAATATTATCTGATATGGAATAAAAGGCGTTTAACCCATTATCTATGCTGCATTCAACCAGACAGGAAATATTTATATAAATCCAGCCTTAGGATTTGTCCACGGCAGGTTTTATATATTTTCCCATCCTATCCGCTACCAGTTCACCATTATCTATAACTGTTTCACCACGCATAACTACAGTTGACGGGAAAATGCCATTAAATCCATTAAATGGCGACCCCGGATTTTTTGAGTGGAGCCTGTAATCATTTATCCTTTCCATGCTAGAAAAATCAATTGACATGAAATCAGCATAATTGCCCTTTTTTATTTCTCCCTTTTTGAGATTAAACAGCAGGGCCGGATTCAATATGCATGTTTTATAAAATATATCGAATGGCAGTATCTTTTTCTGTACAAGGGCTAGCATAAGCGGAATCCTGGTTTCAACACCGATTATCCCGGCTTTAGAATATTCAAAATCAACCTTGTCATTCTGTATGTGCGGTGCATGGTCTGAGGAAACAATGTTAAATTTTCCAGAGATTAAGCCATTCAGGAGTTCTTTCTGTGTTTCCCTTGATCTCAGCGGCGGATTTACCTTCCCATATGCCCCTAGAGGCATATCATAATTGAGAAGAAGGTGGTGTGGTGTTACTTCCTTAACATAAGCTGTGGTGAAATCATGGGTCAGATGTGTAATAACGCCCTTAGAAAATTTCATGTTCCCTGCTTTGTCTATTGCAAGGTCTTCACATTCTGGGGGCCTTGTGGCTGAATATTCTTTCAGGTTCTTTGCTATCCCGGAATGTTTTTCCAGGCATTTTCCATCTTCAGCATGAAACAGCACTGGAATATTCATATTATTTATCTTCTGTATTCCTTTCTCCGTAAAATCAACAGTACCGTGGGCATTTGTTGTTTCGCCCATGTAGATTTTTATCCCTGAAGATTCACTGCTTATAATATCTGCATTGGTGCCCGTAAACATGGAATACAATCCAAAGTCGCAGAAGGCCTTTCTTCTTACTATGGCAAGCTTGTCACTGTAAGCTGCATAATTATCTATTTTCCTTCTGTTGTTTGGCATATCAAAAATAGTGGTTGTCCCACCAAATAAAGCTGAAATGCTTCCGGTCGAAAAGTCTTCCTTTTCTGTTTCCCCGGGGTCTCTGAAATGTACATGCGTATCTGTTCCGGCAGGAATAATAGCATTCTTCAGAATCTTTCTTTCATGGTTTATATGTTTTTTAATATCTGTTATTATTCCACTCTCAACACCAATGTCCAGTTCCTGAAAGGAACCCTGGAAAAAAAATTTGCCGGAAAATACATTATCATACATAGGAAGGTATAATTGGCAAATTAAAATAGATTGCCATTTTAATCGAAATTGTTATATTAATAAATAAAATGGGCAACAATGAAAGAAAGAAAGATATTTGATTATGTGAGGAACGTTGATTCTGTACTCATAATGAATGGCGGAGAAAATCAGGTCGATAAAACATTTTTTTACCTTACGGGAGCCAAATCAGGGATATTCGAAGGTTCATTACTTCACGTAAAGCCAGAAAAAGTTACGATAATAACATCAGCCCTTGAGGAAGAAGCCGCAAAGGAGACCGGATTTGAAGTGCTTATCTATAATACAACAGCAGAAAAAAATGAAATAATCAAAAATGCATTTAAAAATGATGTCAATGTGGGGCTTAATTATTCTGCACTTACCTTAGACCTCTATAAGCAATTAATGAAAATTATACCCGACAAGGAATTTATAGATGTTTCACAATCTATTGCTGAGTCAAGAAAAATTAAGGACGAATCAGAATTAAAGGATCTCAGGGAGGCAGCAAAAATAGCCAGTGATTCATTTGAAGACTTTACAAAGACACTGAAGGAAGGCATGACAGAGTCTGAGCTTGCAGCGAATATAGTTTATGCAATGATGAAAAACGGTGCCTCAGGGGAATCATTTAGCACTATTGTGGCTTTCGGGAAAAATTCCGCTATACCGCACTATATGCCAGGCAATGCAAAATTAAAGAAAAATGATTTTGTTTTAACCGATTACGGGGCATTGTACCACAGGTATTGCTCGGATACAACAAGGACAGTGGTTTTTGGAAGGGCTGATGAAAAGCAGAAGGATATTTACGAAACGGTAAAAAGAGCCCAGCAGGAGAGCAAAAATGCATTGAAGGCAGGAGTAAATGGAAAGGATATAGACATGATTGCAAGAAAAATAATAGACGAAAAATATCCTGGCAGATTTATACATGGCCTCGGGCACGGTGTAGGCATGGATGTCCACGACCACCCTGCACTATCCCCATCATCCGATTTCATACTGAAAGCAAATATGGTTATTACAGACGAGCCTGGAATTTATATACCGGGATTCGGCGGCGTAAGGATTGAAGATGACCTGATAATAAAGGATGGCGGCCATGAGGAAATAACAACTGCACCCAGGGAACTGCTGGAATTATAAAATGATAACATCAAATTTTTTTGTTGATTTTAAACTCATCGAAAATGTTGATGCAATAGATGGCATAGTAAACTCCCTCGTTCCTGAGAACCGCAGTTCGGTAAGGGAAGCATTTGAGTACCTGAATGGGGTCGTACGGAAATACGCGGATAATGAGGGCTATAATATTACAATGGGGAAGAATGCATTTGCCATTGCAATGTGGATGCTCCGTTACATAAATGAACCTGGAATGACATCAAGATTCGCCATTACCCAGAGGGATGTATTTGAAAGGGAACTCAACAGGATTTCAAAGGAAGACAATGAAAATATTATATTTTACTGTGACAGTGCAGGGATAGAAGCAACGGTGGATGGAAATACATTTCATATCCCATTCGATTTCTTTATTAAAAACAACAAAAAAATTTCAGGATTTAAATACAGGTTAGTATATCAGAAGCTAAGCAGGGGGACTATCTATTTAAGCAAAAATCAGTTTATACACCTTCTAAGGGAAGATTTTGTACAGAAACTGATGGATGTTTATAGCAGGATGGGCCCGGGTGATTCCCAGAATATCTTCCGGAAGTTCATAGGGGACCTTGAGAAAATAAAGAAGGATTTCCTGGAAATAAAGTCTAAAAACACAATATCACTGGGAGAAGTTGATTTTACAATGTTCCCTCCATGCATAAAAACATATATTACGCAGATGCGGGACGGAGAAAACCTCGCCCATCTTGCCAGGTTTACACTTGCCAGCTTCCTCCACAGCGCGGGGATGAGCAATGAAAATATGTTAAATTTATTTAAATTTGCCCCTGATTATAAGGAGGATCTCGCAACATACCAGGTTAACCATATTACAGGTGTAATATCAGGTACAGAGTATTCGCCGCCCAAGTGTTCCACCCTGAGGTCTAACCATCTCTGCTACATGGGTGATGATCCATTGTGTGCAAGAATAAAGCATCCCATGCAGTATTATGAAGCCAAAAAGAAAAGTTCAGGAAACTATAGAAAAAAATAATCTACAATTTCTCATTGATAATTTTTATTATTGTTGATTTTTTAATATCAGCGTCAATTACAAACATTTTTGAATCCTCATATGGAATTCTTGAATAATGGGCATCTCTCACTTCATATTTGAGATTCATAGTTCTTAATATCTGCTCCAGCTTATCATCGGAATAATTTTTTGCCCTTTCCCTGCTGATCCTCCGCCCGTATTTTCTTGATATGGCGGGGTTAAAATACTGTGAATAAAGTGTTATCATTTTACTAATACTGCATTGATAATTCCACTCTGCCCGGGCCTTGATGTAATTCTGGCATTTCCTTCTTCTGTAGATATTATCGTGCCTTTATTCATTATATTTCTCTGTACATAATGGGGATCAGCATTGTTTTCTTTTACAGTTAATATTTTCAGCTTCTTTGTGGTTTTGTCTTCCGGGTTGTATATGTTTGCAAACTGCTCTTTCAGCAATAGCAATTTCCTGTTGCCACCCATTGTCCTGAGGCTCCTGCGTTCTGTCTCACCGATTCTGGTGAATGAGGGTTCCCTGCCGAGTTCATACCTTCTCTTTGAATGCTCCCTCCTTAACTTTCCTCCTGTAAACTTCTTTGTACTTTTACCCTGATAAATTGTCATATCATCCCTTATTTATTGTAATTATATAAGTTTATTTATGTATTATACGGCTCAACCAATCATTAACCGTTTATCATCTACAGAAGCAGGAATATTATAATTCCATGGATATACAAAAAATAAAAATAAACAGACGTAATTATATTTTACTGTGAACAGATATTCAATTATATTTAAAAACATCAAAAGTGTATGGTATCTTATCATTGTTGTAATAGGAGCATCACTTGCATATGCCTATCTCCGGCTGCTTGTTCCACTATATATTGGAGATGCTGTCAACAACCTGGTTGGAAAAAACTATATTATTATCCTCCATTTTGCCCTTCTTATTTTTGGTGTAACGGTGGCATCATCTATATTTGATTTTGCCATTGATTACTATGCAAATAAGGCAAGCCAGAAATTTGTTTACAATCTCAGAAAAAATGAATTTTCACATTTGCTGTCAAAAAACTATGAATATTTTAATAGCAATTCTACCGGCAATATACTTTCAAAATTTACCATGGATATAGAGACACTTAGAAGGCTTGTAAATATGTCACTTTCTAACCTTTTCAGTGTAACATTCCTTATTATAATAGCAGGCATTGACCTTACCAGGTTATATTACGGATTTACAGTAATATTTTTCGTGGTTATAGCACCAATAATTTATTTTACCCTTGTTATGCAGAGGAAGCAAAGAAAGTACTGGCGTGCCCTGAGGGATAAATACGGAACAATGAACAACCTGATCAACCAGAATATTATCGGAAACAGGGTTGTCAGAAGCTTCACTGCGGAAGAGGAG
>JAKBQO010000199.1 GCA_021835185.1 Thermoplasmata archaeon | reverse complement strand
AGTACGGCAGTTAACGAATTATTAAACGTGAATTTTTATATATGCCCTTATACTTATCCAATTATGTCTGGAATTGTAAGCTATGGGTCATATGTTCCCATATATAGAATTAAGCCAGAGGAAATAGCCAGGATATGGGGCGACGATCCGGAAAAAATGAAAAATAATCTTTTTATACTCAGTAAATCGGTACCCTCACCTGATGAGGATGTAGCATCCATATCAGTCGAGGCTGCAAGAAATGCACTTAAAAGAAAAAAAATTAACCCTCATGATATTGGAGCAATATATGTCGGTTCTGAATCTCATCCCTATGCTGTGAAACCCACTGCTACAATAGTAGCTGCCGCAATAGGCATGCCCCTTGAGTATTTCGCTGCAGATTATGAATTTGCATGCAAGGCAGGTACGGCCGGAATGCAGAATGTCAAGGCAATGGTTGATGCAGATTATATAAAATATGGCATAGCTATTGGATCAGATACCTCGCAGGGAGCTCCAGGAGACGCTCTTGAATATAGTGCATCGGCTGGTGGTACCGCAGTGATTATTGGAAAGGATGATGTAATAGCAGAGATTAATGATACATTATCAGTATCCACGGACACCCCTGATTTCTGGAGAAGGGAAGGAGAGCCCTATCCAAGGCACGGTGAGAGATTTACCGGAGAACCGGGGTATTTCAAGCATGTCATATCCGCAGCAAAGGCAATGATGTCCAGGATGGGAACAAAAAGCAGTGATTATGATCATGTTGTGTTCCATCAACCCAATGGGAAATTTCCCACAAGGGTTGCAAAAATGCTGGGTTTTACTGAGGAACAGTATAAAACTGGCCTGTTAACGCCATATATCGGAAATACTTATTCCGGTTCTACAATGACCGGATTGTCCGCCATACTGGATGAAGCCAAACCTGGAGACAGGATACTTGCAGTTTCCTTCGGTTCAGGTGCTGGATCGGATGCCTTTGATATTACTATAACAGATAATATGAAAAGCTATAAACATGAAAATGCCCCTGGCGTCAGAAAAATGATAGAAAATGTAAAGTTCATAGATTATGCTATGTATACGAAATTCAGAAAAATGCTTATTATGGGTGAGAGTTTTGAGTAATGAAGTTTATATTATCGGTGCTGGAGAAACAAAATTCGGGGAATTGTGGAACAAATCACTGAGGAATCTGGCAGTTGAAGCCGGATTAAAGGCTATTGAAGATGCTGGAATTTATTCCAGGGACGTGGATGCAATTTATGGCGCAAACTCACTTGCTGGCGTTATAAATCAGCAGGAAAATATAGGTGCCCTGATAGCAGACTTTTCAGGATTGTCTGCTGACGGCATTCCATCCTTAAGGATAGAATCATCCACAGCTTCGGGCGGAGCTGCATTAAGGGATGCTTATCTATCCATAAAATCTGGAGAATACGATGTTGTAGTCGTCGGTGGTGTAGAAAAAATGACAGATATACACGGAAATGACATCCTTGAGAAATCATCATCAATACTTGACCGCGAGTGGGAAGCATTCTTCGGTGCAACACCTGCAGCAATGGCAGCACTCATAGCCAGAAAATACATGCACGATTTCAACGTTGAAAAAGAAGCTTTATCGATGTTTTCAGTAAATGATCATCTGAACGGTTCAAAGAATCCAGATGCACAGTTCAGAAACAAGTTGACGATACAGCAGGCAATGAACGCAACTGCTGTTGCCGACCCCCTTAATATGATGGACTGTTCCCCTCTGAGTGACGGTGCGGCAGCACTGGTTCTGGCATCTGAGAGTTACACGAAAAAGAATAATCGTGAAGGTATCCGCATATTAAGTTCTGCAGTGGCAGAAGACTATCTCGCTGTCGGTTCAAGGAAATCTATATACACATTAAATTCAACAAAACTTGCGGTGGAAAAAGCATTCCGTAAAGCACAGATAAAAAGGAGTGACATATCATTCATGGAAGTTCATGACTCATTTTCAATATATGGCCTATTAGAACTGGAAGACCTGGGATTCGCGGAAAAGGGGAAAGCAAAGGATCTTGTATACGATGAAATAAAACTGGATGGAAGTATTCCGGTAAATCCCTCAGGCGGACTGAAAGCCAAAGGAGATCCATACGGTGCTGTTGGTGTTGGGCAGGCAGTGGATGCATATAAGCAACTAATGGGCAAAGCTGGCGATAACCAGATAAAGGATGCAGGGTACGCTCTTATCCATAACATGGCTGGAACCGGGTCATCCTCTGTAATACATATACTGGGTGAATAAAATGACAGAATTATCAAGAATTTGGAGAGAGACAGAATATAGATACAATCTTATTGGATTTAAATGCAAGAATTGCGGGAACTCATATTTTCCTCCAAGGGACATATGCCCCACATGTCACAGAGAATCTATAGGAAAAATGGAAAAGGTAAAATTCAGTGGAAATGGTGAAGTATTATCCTATACTATTGTACATGATGCACCGCCCTCTTTCAAAAGGCAGGTTCCCTATGTTCTAGCCCTTATAAAATTGGTAGAAGGCCCTGTTATAACTGCTCAAATAGTCGATTGCGCACCTGAGGATGTTGATATAGGAACAAAGGTACATACAGTCTTCAGAAAGATTCGCCAGGATGGGGAAAGTGGTATAATAGAATATGGATATAAATTTGTCATAGATTCATAGATTATTCGCATAACTAAATATTTCAACTCCTAATTTTTTCCTGGAAATATTCCATAATAAAAAACACTTTTAACCTTATTGCAATATAATACTCATGAAAATGTTGATAGCACACACACCTGATCCAGACGACGCCTTTATGTTTTATGCAATGTTTGAGCACAAGATAGAAACATCATTTGATTATGATCAGGTAGTAAAGGACATAGAAACTCTTAACAAAGAATCAGTTGACGCAAAATATGATGTAACGGCAATATCGGCAAATGGGTACATGCACGTCTCCGATAAATATGATCTGACAACATCAGGGGCAAGCTTTGGGTTATCCTATGGACCGCAGGTAATAGCCAAAAAGAAAATTGACCTGAA
>JAKBQO010000198.1 GCA_021835185.1 Thermoplasmata archaeon | reverse complement strand
ATAAAATATTATTTTTAAATTAGTTGTAATTATATAATTATTTTAAAGTTTTGATGCATAATCTGATAGATATGGTATATTTGCATTCATCCCTCTTGAGGCCCTGTAACCGGTGTATATGCCATATAGCCATACCAGAACAAGAATCAGGTCTAATATCCCAGAAATTACCTGCCCAGCTACACCTGTTATAAAGATGTCAAAAATTCCGAAGATTATTGATGCAACAATAAGACATATGCCAAGTAAAATAGCCTGTATACTCTGGAACCTGAGCTTGCTGTCTCTGCTTCCATAGAGAATATAAACTAAAAGACCCGTTATCAATGGGATTAAATATGCAACAATAAACATAATATTGTTCTCTTTATGTTCCATTACACTATATCCTAATTGCCTTATTTAAATATTGAGCCTGATGTCTGACAAAAACACTAAATTATATATTCATAATTTAACTGAACACCTAGAATGATGCAAGTGATCATATAAATGTCTGACACAATCAATATGATTGCATACCTCTAAATCATCATACTTAATAAATGCAATTAAACATTAACTATAAAAATATTTATTTATATGTAAAGCATGTAACTATGTGAGGTTCTTCCTGATAATTTATATGGCGTTGCTTGCAGTTACTGTCATATCCTTTATATATTATCTGTTAAATGCATACTATTCCACATATTACAGGAAAGGGGAAACAATTTCAAATGTTAATCCGGATGAAGCCACTATTGTAATGCCGGTTTACAATGAAGACGTTGAAATTTTCAGGCAGGCTATAGTATCACTCGCACTTCAGGGTTCAAAGTTTATTGTTGTAGGTGATTCAAGCCTTGAACCCTATAAGACTATAACCGAACAGAACGGAGGAAGGTTTATTTATTTAAGCCAGAGAGGCGGGAAAAAGAATGCCCTGGTTCAGGGGATTAAACACGTTTCAACGAAATATGTTATGTTTGTAGACAGTGATACAATAATACCTGCAGATACATTAAAAAGCATGCTTTCTTATTTTTCCAACGGCATAGCCGGAGTGGGTGTAAACATACACATTAAAAATGATGGCACAAATATCTCATATGCATCTGAATTTATTGAAAGGCTTACGGAAATGATATCAAAATCCATGTCAAGGCACGGAAATGTTTACGTTCTGGACGGCAGATGCGCCATGTATATAACAGATGTGGTAAAGCCTTTCATGGTTTCTGATGAATTCCTTAATAAGAAAATTTTTGGCAAGAAAGTTGTCCTTGGAGATGACATGCAATTAACAAGCTTCCTTATTAAAAATAAATATAAAATGATAAAAGATTATGATATTACAGTTGAAACAGAACCGCAAAAAGGCACCAGGAAATTTTTAAATCAGCAAATTAGATGGTCCAGAAGAGGGTGGTACTTCTTCTTTAAAAACCTGAGCGATGGAACAACAAAGAATGGCGGGAAGTTTTACGCCTTTGAAATGTTTTACATATACCTGATACCCATAATTGGATTCATACTATTTTTGTTCCGTGGCATGTTTATCCTTAGATTTCTCGGCCATATTGATTATCTCAGTGTTTCATCTGTAAACTACCTGATAATGGCACATTTATTACATCTTCATTCCCATGATATTCTAGGTTCCTTAATAAATGGAATAATGTATACCCTAGGGGCTATTGGCGATAGCATTTTTGTGGGAGCAATAATGATACGGATTCCAAAGAACAGAATAAGGACACTGGCATACGGGGCAATGGGCCTTGGTGTACTTTTCTTCGTTAACCTTTACGGTCTATTCACATTCTGGAAGCAATCAAAATGGCTAACAAGATAAAAAATTAATACGGGGATTTTTTATATATAGTATGCCTTCCAAGTTGAGAAATCGAGCTATAACCTGATAAAGCCATTTGGAGGTCAAACTCACCCCTCAATTGATTGAGATACCGTTCTATGCCTCTTTGCCCAGCAACTGCCATTGCATAACAGTATGGCCTGCCTATCAGAACGCCTGAAGCACCAAGAGCGAGAGCCTTCATGGCATCGGCAGCATGCCTGATCCCGCTGTCAAAAAGTATGGTAAATTCCGGCTTATTTTCACCGGTTATCTCATCAAGTGCTTCCAGTGAGGATATTGAACCATCAACCTGCCTTCCCCCATGATTGGAAATTATCACGCCATCTGCACCGTATTTAACTGCAGTATGCACATCTTCTTCTGACGATATTCCTTTGATTAAAATGGGCAGTTTTGTCCAGCTCCTTATTTTCCTGAAGCCATCCCATGTGAACGAAGGGTTGACATAAACCATAAGGAACTCTTCAATTGCGGCCTGCATATTATTTTCAGGTGAAGTTTCAAGCCTTTTCAAAAATTCAGGGTCAGTTATGAAGTTTGCAATGCCCTCTCCCTGCAGGAATGGAAGATACGCATTTTTAATATCCTGTTCCCTCCAACCCAGCATTGTTGTGTCAACCGTTACCACTATGACTTTGTATCCGGCTTTTTCCGCTCTGTTGACCATACTCTTCATGACATTTTCATCCTTTCCGGGGTAAAGCTGGAACCATTTCTCGCTCTCCGGGAACTTTGCTGCTATGTCCTCAATGCTGGTTGATGAAACAGTACTCAGTATATATGGCATGCCCAGTGAAGCAGCAGCTCCTGCACTGGCATATTCTGCATCTTTATGTATTATCGATTGCACACCAATAGGTGCTATTATAAATGGTGAATCCTGTTTCCGGCCAAATAGTGTTATGGATTGATTTCTGTTTTCTACATCATGCAGGTATCGTGGCCTTATCCTATACCTGGAAAATGCCTTTATATTTTCTATCATGGTATCTTCCGACCCTGCGGCACCTTCGAGATATCCCCAGGGACCATCCTGCAATGCCATTCTGGCAGAAGACCTCCAGGATTCAAGCGATACAGGAAGATCAGAATCTGCATCCATTTTCAAGTAAATTTTAAGTTGATAATCCAATCCAAATTGTGTCATTATTATTAAAAGAATAAATCCTATTTAAAGGTTGGCTGCTCTAAAAGCCAGGCACTAA
>JAKBQO010000197.1 GCA_021835185.1 Thermoplasmata archaeon | reverse complement strand
TTTGGAGTACGATTTCTCCAGAATCTCTATCTCTTCTTTTCTGTCTATAAATTTGTGTTGATACATAAGTATTATACTTTATACTCAACTAAAATATATGCACTCTACCTTATAATACGTGTAGCTAAATATAGAGTATTCCCTTAAAACTTTAATCGAAGTCTCGGTGACCGGACCACTAATTTTAATTTCTTTACGATTAAAATCGATGATAATTATTTAAGATGCCTGTTTTTACACAACAATCAACTAGAAAGCCCCTGAGTTTATTATGTGGATGAATTTCTGGAACAGAATATTTAGATACTGTTCTTATATAATTATATTAATAAGAGGAATAACAGAAGTACTTGAATAGAGCTTCAACTCTTATAAGTACCATGGAGCATATATAATTCAAGCCTGATGAAGATAATACCTCCACATTCAAAGGATTCAATATAAGTCCATATGTAAGTGCAAGTTTTGTTAATGAAACAGGAAGCCTCATTGCCTTAGCATGAGGTAGCTCACCTTCCTGGAAAAGATTGAATATTGAAGAGGCATCAATTATGTTTATCTTTCCCTATTCTCCCTAATGTCTGATACGACTTCATCTAACTTTAATTTAGAGATTATAGGTACTATTTTTTTCATTTTCTCAATTAAATTCTTATTCTTTGCTCTCATAATTTCTTCATGCACGGCCCTTCTTATGATAACTGTAGGGTTCAGCCCAAATTTTTTTAATTCTTTCCTTTCTTCTTCCGAGATTTTCGCAGATACTTTGGTATACCCTTTCATATTATAATATCTATTACAAATATTTTAAATTTACAGTAGTTGTAAAGTCGCGTTACATATGGCAATTTCTAAAAACCCATGAAAATTCAATTATAATAACTGTTTAGATAATGGACATTACCAATATTACTAATTGCTCAAAACTAAATGGATTCTGATATTGGCTCGGAATTTGGGTTATAGAAAGCCTCATATGTTATTATTGGATCAATATGATAATAAAACAATGGGTGGCGTTTAAAGATGAGAAGTCTTGAATTTGGTTTATGTATGAATTGTGGGCATCCCATAGTTAATTTTAATTCAAAATGGCTTCATCACATCACAAGAAGTAATCTTTTAGGCTTACCGCATTGGCCTGCAGGACATATAATTACAGTGGACTGCAAATGGAAATGTAATTGCAGTATCCCAGAACTTAATCAGGCTAAGCCCTTGAAAACTAAATTGGTATATCTTGGTACGAGAACCGACAGATAACACATTTATCAAATGGAAAAGATACACAGTTTATATATAAACCAGTACCTGCAGTAAAAATGGTAAATAATCAGAATATATTCTTCTTGGATATCCGGGCTATAACAACGGTAAATACCACTACAGATGATACGGTCACTGCAAAGATAATAAACGGGTTAATCCCAACTCTCATCATGGAGAATATACCGGTTAAACCGTATAGCGATGACCCCGCGATAGACATTGCTTTGCCCCTAAGATAGATATGCCCAAATTTTGTTTTCAATCTTCTGGAGAGAACTGAAATGTAAATTATCACCGGTGCAACATAATCTGCATCTTCAATACCGATGTTAAGGCTATTCTTGAACGTGTTTATGTAGGCAATTTCTTTATTTCCAGAATAGATGGAAAAATTAATTTTTTGCTTTTTAAAGTTTTTTATTCCTTTTTGATCCACACTGAAGTGCGTTCTACGGTAGTCCATAATGGAATTTTTCTGAAGAAATCCCTCCTCAATGAAATTATGGCTTATAATATACCTGCCTTCTTTATATTCCAGTGTTATATTATCGCTTCCTTCTACAGTTATATACTTACCATTCTGGGATTTGACAATATCCACGGCATACCCGTTGGGCCCTGTAATTTTGTTGTTCAAATAAACATAGATTGTTTTAGCCATTTATAATAATTTATTGGATAAAAGTACATAAATTTATTGAATGCCATTTATATATTCACTGGACCAAAAATCCATGTTTCAGCGGGTCTGATGGATCAACCACTATTTTGCATAGCTGTGTTACCCATGCCCTTCCAGTAATTTCAGGTACTATGACAATGTTGCCATTTACAGTTTCTGAGGATATTATCTTACATGAAAATTTTGTCCTTATAATTGATTCATTCACATACTGTCCATCCAGGGCGAGTTTACCCTCATGCACAAGGAGGGCAGCCCTTGCAGCGGTTCCAGTGCCGCATGGGGATCTGTCAAAACTGTTCACGGAGAATGTAACAATTGCACGGTAATCATGCTTACTGTCAGTGATCATAGCCAGTGGATAGAAGTTTTTCTTATTGTCAGGATATATCTCCTTTAATATTTCATAGGATTTCGCCCTTATGGCCTTTCCATAAGCCAGCAATTTGTCTATGTTTTCAGGTTCTACATCAACCCCTAAATCATCAGAATTTACAATAGCATAGAAATTTCCACCATATGAAAGATTTACTTTTACTGGTTTCCCGTTTATGTCTATATCTATCTGTTTGACAAAGTATGATTTTACGTCTACTATTGAAACTGATACCGGTTCTCCATTTTCTATTTTTACCCTTGCCTTTACGGTTCCTGCCACTGTGTCGTATATAATGGTTTTTTCATTGCCTTCAAATGGAACATATCCCAGTGCAACCAGTGCCATACTCACGCCAATTGTGGCATGGCCACACATATCCAGATAGGATTCTGTAGTAGGGTAAATAACAGTATAATCACTTTCCGGGTTTACTGGTGGAAGCAATATGGCACCAAACTGATCCTTATGTCCCCTTGGTTCCAGAAGCAGTGTTTTCCTGATATAATCATAATGTTCAATGAAGTACTTTCTTACAGAAAGTGCATCCTTTAAATTTCTTGGTATATTATTCCAGAACATAATTCTTGTGGGTTCGCCTTCCGTATGTGTGTCTATAACATCTATTGTAAGTTCGGATTTAAAGCTCATAATGTAGAATTGTCTGGGCCATAAATAGTTTGGGATAAAAAAATAATATAATAAAAATAGTTTATTTTATTTCCTTATTGAGTATGTACATAGCCGCTTCCTTTAACACCTTTTCCCCTGTGTAAAGCACA
>JAKBQO010000196.1 GCA_021835185.1 Thermoplasmata archaeon | reverse complement strand
CCCACAACGGTAATGCCACCTGCTGGATTGTCTACCTCAAACAGTTTATAATACCTTTCAAAGTCCATGTCCTCATTTTCAATGAATACTTCCGTTTTATCTCCTATGGAAATTTCAAGCTGTCTGTTGAATTCTGATACCTTGGCTCCAACAAGCCTGTATATCTTTCCATTTTCCAGCGGTTTTCCGAAAGATGATATTCTGACTTTTGACGTGTCGTCCTCGATAAAACCGTTATATATGGTAAGAGTTTTTCCGGCCTTATTATACTCCTTTCCTGACATATTGCTGATTTTGCCGGTTACAGCCACAAATGGAGACTTTGTTGATAAATCCATAAGCTTGACTTCTTTATATGTATTTTTTACATCCATCTCTTCGCCGGGTTTTAGCAGCAGTTCAGTCTTTGAATCAAAATAAAGCCTTATCCGGTCATTATACAACTTTGTTTTTGCATATTTTACCTGCACAACATCACCTGCCTTTATGGGAGCCGGGAATTCCCATGCAGTATATGGCAATACTCCTGTATCATCTCCAACCAGTCCGTAATAATATACTGTATCACCCTTGGATGTAGTTATTTCCCTTTTATCAACAGATAATATCTTAACCTTGATTTCAATATTATTCAAATTTCCCTGTATTTCATTAATTTTCATCTTACACCCTCCAATGAGATTCCATACGGAAGCGTGGAGAGGAATTGTATGGTAAGCCTCAATCCCTCACCGTATTTTACCAGTTTAACCTTTTTTATGTTTATATTCATCTTCTTTTCTCCTCCTTCTGCAATGATTGATTTTCCATGTGAAACATCCGCAGGTATATATGTATATCTCTGAGCTAACTTTTGCTTTCCTTTCGTGCTTTTCACTATGTCTTTAAAGTCCCCTAATCAACTCCTGCGCCGTTCCTCATGGAACTACCCCACTCAGTGAAGGGTAGTTGATTATTTCATATCTCTTATGTTTATTTAATCATTTTCCATTGTATCCGGCCATTTTAGTATGAGATTTCTTGCAGCGCCTATTTCATCTATTCTATTTACAGATGTATTTACAGGTGCGTTCTTTAGTTGATCTTCAGGTACAGAAAGCGCTTTTTCCATGACATCTATATAATAATCCATATCTTTCTTTGTCACTGATTCTGTGGGCTCAATCATCATTGCTTCCTTCACGATCAGGGGAAAATATGTAGTCGGTGAATGTATTCCATAATCCAGTATGAATTTTGATATGTCCAGTGCACGCCTCCCAGTGTTACCAGTTGAAAGGACGAATTCATGCTTTTTCAGTGGCTTATAGGGCATCTCATAAAATTTTGAGAGTTTTCTGGCCATGTAATTGGAATTCATTACCGCTCTCTTCGCATTGGCACTGAGATTGTTTCCGTTCTTCAATGCATATGAAAACGCCCTCAATATGACGCCGAATGAACCACTGTATGAAGATATCTTTCCTATGGTGTTTTTTAGTCCATAGAAGAGTGAATAAGTGCCATTGTCATTTACAACAATAGGAACAGGCAGGAAGTCCCTGAGATATGATTTTACGGCCACAGGCCCTGCACCCGGGCCTCCTCCTCCATGCGGAGTTGCAAATGTCTTATGGAGGTTGAAATGCACTATATCAAACCCCATTATGCCAGGAGTTGTTATTCCAAGTATGGCATTAAAATTAGCACCGTCATAGTAGAGCAACGAGCCGTTGTCGTGTATGATGCTGGCAATTTCTGATATCTGGTCATCAAAGATTCCCAGTGTGTTCGGATTCGTTATCATGAATGCTGCTGTGTTTGGAGTTACTGCAGCTTTCAGTGCATCCAGGTCAACGAGTCCGTCTCCGTTAGATGGAACCTCCACAACCTTGAATCCTGCCATAGCTGCTGAAGCTGGGTTTGTACCATGTGCAGAATCAGGAATTATGATTTCATTCCTTTTGTCTAGTTCACCACATGTCTCAAAATATTTTCTTACTATAAGAATTCCGGTAAATTCTCCATGGGCACCTGCCGATGGCTGTAGTGTTGCATAATCCATCCCAGAAATTTTTACGAGGAATTGCTGGAGCTTGTACATTATCTCCAGAGTCCCCTGTATCCTTGATTCATCTTCCAGGGGATGGATACTCTGGAATTCAGGGATTGATGCTACATAATCTGCATACTTCGGATTGAATTTCATTGTACATGAACCAAGCGGATACATTCCAAGGTCAACAGAGTAGTTCATTTCAGATAGCCGTGTGAAATGCCTCGACACATCAACACTCCTAACATCAGGAAGTTTTAGGGACTTCCTTTTTATCTGTTCCGGGTAACTATCTTCCACATCATCCATATAGAAATCATTGCCAGTATTAAACTGGTTCAAAAAATCTTCATCATAATGAGCCTGCCTGTACATTTCAATCACCCAGTATTTTTGCCAGCTGGACTATGCTTTCATCGCTTGTCTTCTCAGTAACAGAAAAAAACGATGATTTTTCATATCCATTATATTCTGATAAGTCAGATAGTTTTATTCCACCTGATATATTATTCTTTGACAGTATTTCGTGCCTGTCAAAATAAAACAGATTATCTGAAAAATTTATTCCATTAAAGACTGGATTAACACCTGCAGAAACCAGTGCTTTTTTGAGCTTACTGCTTTTGTTCATTGTTATTAATGCAATTTTTTTGAGGCCAGTTGAACCCATTATGGACAGATAGGCAAGAGAAGCTACAGCCAGAAGTGCCTGATTGGAACATATATTACTCATAGCCTTTGAACGCCTTATGTGCTGTTCCCGTGCCTGGAGAGTCATCACGAAGGCATTTCTTCCCTGAGAATCTTTTGAAAGCCCTATAAGCCTGCCAGGCGACCTGTGCACATATTCTTTCCTGAATGAAAACAGTCCAAGAAGTGGCCCCCCATAGTTCATATGAATTCCCAGCTGCTGCCCCTCTGCCACGGCAATGTCGGTACCATATTCACCCGGAGCCATTATGAGTCCAAGAGATACCGGATCGTAATATGTAATCAGAATTGAATCCTTTTTTAACTCACTGACATGAAATGCATTTTCATCTATTAGCCCAAACAAATTTGGATTTGCGACTACTATGGCTGATGTTTTGTCTGTAACCTTGGTTTTCAGAT
>JAKBQO010000195.1 GCA_021835185.1 Thermoplasmata archaeon | reverse complement strand
ACATTGTCTTTGTCCACAAATGTAAACCCGATATTGAGCAGGTAGAATGGGTCAAAGTCACTGTAATTTTCCATATGTGGGTATTTTATTATGCAGATTCTATCATTCTGTATGGATGAGATATTATAGTTCAATGAATCTTCTCCAGGAAGGGAAATCTCTGAATATGGTATTATACCTATTACTTTTTTGCCCGTTAATTCTTCCAGTTTTGATATGCCACTGGACAGCATTTCCCAATTGCCCCTCATTCTGTTTATCACCATATATTTTACCAGGTCACTGTTGGTCATCAATTTTACCGTACCGTAAAGTGAGGCAAAAACTCCACCCTTATCAATATCCGAAATTAAAATTGCAGGAGTTCTGTATATACTTGAAACATATGAATTTGCAAAATCCCTGCCTTCCATATTGATTTCTGCAGCAGAACCAGCACCCTCAGCTATTATAATTTCATATTCGGTTGAAAGTTTCTCAAGGGCCTCCTTTATTATAACCTCAGCATTATTTTTAAGATATTCGTAATATTCCTCTACCTTCATGGAACCTATGGATTTTCCCTTGACTATAATTTGGGATTTCCCCATCCCCTCAGGTTTTATCAGGAACGGATTCATGAATTTTGATGGCTCTGTGCCCGCTGCCATGGCCTGGAGCCATTGGGCTCTTGAGATTTCAGAAGAATCTTTTAATGATATGGAATTTAAAGACATATTTACTGCCTTGAACGGTGCAACTTTGTATCCCTTTTCAGCAAAATAATAGCATAAAGACATAGCCAGTGTGCTTTTTCCAGAATCTGATGCAGTTCCAAGAACCTGAATCATTCTAATCATGTGTACCACCATAATAGTATAAGGCATTAATCAAAATTCTGTTTTTTATTCTCCTTTTCACATTAACTCTTATATAATTGCTGCCAAATTCATTATAATCATCCAAAATTCTCACCATTATATTTCTGCCAGCCAGATATGCCTTAAGTTTGTACCCGTCAATATTTTTTGGCAGTTTAAATGTTATATAATTTGCCTGTGGATTGCCTATAATATTAAAGCCTTTATTTGCAAGCGATTTTATAAGATACTTTCTCTCCACTTCAGTTTTTTTTGCAATATGGCTTAGATCTTCCACGTGGCTGGAAATATATAAAAGTGCCGCTTCATTTATCCTCCACGGTTCAAGGTTATTTTCAATAATTGATATTCTATCAGGATTAGACACTATATAGGCAAGCCGCAGTCCCGGAATAGACAATACCTTAGTCATAGACCTTCCTATTATTATATTATGGTACTTTTCAATCAAGTCTCGCTCATTTATTTTCCTGTTATTAACGAACCATATGAAAGATTCGTCTATAAATACCGTTGAATTTTTCTTCATTGAAATCTCTAATATTGATAAAAGACTATTACTGTTCATAATTTGTCCTGTGGGACTATCTGGATAAACCAGGAACAATGTTTCGAAATCGTAATTTTTTAAAATCTCCGGGTTCCTGTTTAATATATTAAAGGGGATCAGTATTTTTTTGCCATTTGTTTTAGATTTCATATACTCAGTAAATACAGGAGAAACTATAATCACATTGCCTTTAACGGAGCCCATAAAGGAATGTATAAATGGGGTGAGTCCTGGAACTATGGCAATATTATCAGAGTTAAATTCATCGCATGCAAGGATCTTTTTATATTTGGATAAATTATTCTCTGGATAATTTTCTATATATTCCCTTTTCAGCGTCAGATTTTTTACCCGGATAAAATCATTCATATTGGCCGAAAAGTCAAGTATACCCGATATAGTTGTATTGTTATTTATGGCAAAGTCGTATATATCGCCACCATGCATTTTTGTTTATGATAATTTATTATATAATTTTATATCAAATCAAAAGCAATAGAATTATAAAATTGTTGTAATTGTTGCTTAACAGTAATACTTATATAGTCTTTTTAAATACAATTTTCAACCAGAGATGTGCGAATCAGAATTTTATTAATTCTGTCGCAATATCTGAAATAAGATATCGAAGTGTTAGCATGACGGACCTTTTGGAAGATTTTGAGACAAAAAAAGAGGCAATCAGAGATGAAGTAGAACTCCACATTAAAAAGCGAGACGAAGCCAATGCAGAAGCGCAGAAATATGCAAAGATTCGTGATGAGTTGAATCAGAAGACCCACGAAATGCGTGAACACGCTAAGGAAAAGATCGCTGAAAAGAACGATTTGATTGAAAAAATTAAAACGTTAAGGGACGAAAAAGAAGTTCATTACAAAAACCTTTCTGAATTGAAAAAGCAACTGCGTGAATATAAATCAACCCTTGGAACCGGGATAGACATTAAGGATATCAAGGCTAAGGAAAAAGAATTGCAATATCTTGAGAAAAGGCAGCAGACAACGGAACTCAAAAAGGATGAGGAAAATAAACTTATTGTTGATATAAGAAGATTGAATAATGAAATAAAAAAATCAAAAACACTTAGGGAAGAAGAACTTCTTAAAAATGATGATATAAAACAGCTTACTGACAAGATTAATGAGGAAAGAACCAAAGGTGAAGAATATAAAAAAGAGATAGAAGAATTATCCAATAAAATCTCACAGCTTAGTGATGAGATCAATGATGAACTCCAAAAACTTGATGAAGTCCGTAAAGAGGCAGATGAAAATCATGAAACCTTTATTAAGTATAGCCAGGAATCAGAAGCCGAGCACGCAGCTTTCATAAAAGCCAAGGGTGAACTCAAGGATATGGAGAAGGCCATATACTCAATCAGGAACAAGACAAAAGTTACAAAGAAAAAGGAAAGAGAATCAGAGCTCCAGGAGAAGGCTTCAGAACTTTATGAGAAATTCAAGTCTGGTGAACAACTCACCACAGAAGACCTTCTGATTTTGCAGAAGGCTGGTTTCCTTTAATCTTATATGAATACCCGTCATGCAGGAATATTTTTAATTTTATCAGGATTCGTAATTTTGATTGTTCTTGCAATTGAAGGATTTATTGAGGCATGTTTATTCCTGTTTTTTCCATTTGTCATAAGCAGTAGCCCGCTGGCCATAATTCCATTCATGCTGATTTTCTCTGGCATAATACTATTATTCATATCATTTCCGTCAGAGTTGAATAAAAAGTATGAT